>JAWANJ010000021.1:0-14639 GCA_038895395.1 Candidatus Iainarchaeum sp. | reverse complement strand
TATGAAATTAACCGTTGCTGAAAATTCTTCTGGTTTTAAATCCCAGCCTAAGAACTCTATGGCGCTACTGTGTGCTTCTGGAAATTTTTTTTGGGTTCCAAGGCCGGGCACCATCTTTGAAATTTGTCTGCATAAAGTAACGTATCTTGGCATCTTTTTTTTCATCAATTTTCCTTCGGCTTCTGCTGGCAAACCGCGTTCAACTACAATACCTTTGTATAGCTTACCTAAAGTAAAATCTGAATCTTTTTTGACTTTAGCAGCCATAAACTCACTTTAAGATTTTTTCACAAGTTTAGGTATTATGCGTTCGTTAAGCCATTTTTTCCATTGTTCTAGTATTTCACCATAATTAACCTTTCCAAACTCCCTTATTTGTTTTTCTCTTAGTAGCATGAGCTTGTCATTGGCCATTGAAGCATATTCTGCTTCGAGCAGTTCTGGAATATCATGCTTGTTTTTCATCTCTACAAGATAGCGTTTTGATTCAGCACGCATCCTTATGTCTTTCCACATCTCTTCGATAGATTGCCCTGAAATGCGCGATATCTTATCAAACAACTCAGACTCTTTTAAATTATCCTCAAGAAGTTCAAGATTGTCATCTTTTGCTGAATATCGCATCAAGTCCAATAAGCCACCTTCTCTTGCAGGTTCTTCGATCCAATGCTTTCTTATCTCTGTAATTTCAACTACACGCCTATTGCTTTTTAAAGAACCATAAAACCTAATTGGTCGAGCTGTAATAACAACATCTGTTGCTTTGAAAGATGTGGTTGGAACTTCAAGGTCATTCACTACACGATCCCAAACTGCATATGCAGAATCACCATGTATGGTGCCTAGTACAACGTTACCTGCCGCTCCAATTCGCATTGCTTCATATAGAGTTTTTGCCTCTTTTGACCTAACCTCACCAATAACAAGTGCGCTGTTACCTAGGCGTAAGGCTGTTCTTAAAGCTTCCTCTGGTTCAACTTCTACTTCTGTTTTAGAGACACTTATTGGAGACCTCGTTTTTAGCCTTTGTATGTTGAAACCTATCTTTTTCATATATTCAACTGGTATTTCGAGCGTATCTTCTTGGACTATTATCCTTGTGTTTTTTGGAATCTCTAAAATACACGCTCCAAGCAATGAAGTTTTTCCAGATCCTCTTGAGCCTGTTACCAAAATTGTTGCTTGGTTGTCTATAAGAAAAGATATGAGTCCAGCAGCTAATGGATTTAGGTATTTCACATCAATGAACTGTGGCAAGGTCCAAGGTGTTATTTTATGCAATCTGAATGCAAAAGCAACACCGTCTGGCGCTAACGGTGGGCCAATTGCAGCGACCCTTGTTTCCAATTCAGGCAAATCAAAATCAAGTACTGGGTGTGCTTCATCAAATGGCCTTCCACTCATAGCGCGGAGTTTTGTTATCAATGCAGCAGCTTCTCTTTCAGTGTAAAGTACATTTGTAACACATTGATCAAAATCAGAGTGCATCACATACAATGGTGTTTGTCCAATTGGTGAGTCCAGGTATACATCTGTAAGCTTTCTGTCCATCAAAAGTATTTCAAGTATGCCGTATCCTACGCTGTATCTTGCAACTATTTCACTTAGCTCAACTATTTCTTTTTTGTTTAGAGAAATATTGTGCTGATGTGCAATTTCCATTATTGTGCTTCTATAAAGCCTCTCAAAGTATTCTCTTGACTTAGCAACTGTGCTCAAAGAAGCTTTCCCTGGCGTATATCCAGAAACAATTTCCTTTGCTTTGCTAAGCACAAAATATTTTTCTGGGCTTAACGTATATTCTGGTGGGTTTATAAAATAAAGATTTTGAGTTTGATTTGGGTGGCTAAATATCTGCACAGTGCTATTTTTTACAACATATTCGTCAAGAAGCTCTAAGCCTTCCTCCTCTTTAAAAATCAACCTTGAGCCTATAAAAGCTGGTTTTATTTGAGCTTCAAAAAGAGCCCTGTATATTTCCTTGAATTCTGGTAATTCTTTAAGTTCAGTAATAAATTTTTTTGTCTTTTTTATTAGCTCACACTCTTCAAACGAATTTTTTATGTATGAAAGGGTTTTTAGATATACTGCACTTCCTGCTTTATACTCAGCACTGCTGCTTGCATATATTTCTTTTTCCCTTGCTATCTCTCTAAGACAAGTAAAGTAGGCACCCAAAGGATCGTAAGCTATGAGATCATGGGTTATAGTAACTATCATCTTATGTCTTGTGCTTATAATCCCTTCATCTTTTAAGTATTGAGTGTTTGCCAAGTTATTATAAGCCCAAGGTGTTTCCATTGAAAACTTTTGGATGAGTTTAACTATCTCCTTTAGCATTTTTGTTTGGTTTTCATCATGGATGCGCTCATATACGTCGGATAAAACAACAACATCTGCTTCAATCTCGTTAAGAGCATAAAGAACATGATACATGCAAACCCTATCGTCAGAAATTGAAGCACGATAAACACATGCTGAACAGTCAAAAATAAGGTGTCTAATCTTTCCCTCTTCTTTGAATACATAATCCCCTACGTTAAAGCCGCCTATTTTCATTACCACATCACTCTGATTTTGTCTTTTGGGTCTCTAGAAAATTGATATTTTAACTTATTATTAAATTTAACTAAACTGAAAAAATTTAAATAGTCCAAAAGACATCTAATTTAGTGGTGATTTGTTGCCCTTTATTAGTGAAAAAAAAGCACAAGGGAGTTGGTCAGCAGTATACTTAATTTTAGTTTTTGCAATTGTTGCCCTTATGATAATCTACTTGATAAAACCAATGTATCAAAATAGCCAGAGGATTGTTACAAAAACAACCAAGGGGGTTAAATCTTAATGCATGATATGCAGTGGTTACAAAAAGATGAAAAGGCACAGGAATCCGCACCTTTTGAAGTACTAATTGCTGTGATCATAATGGGTTTTGTGCTTTACATCGGCTTTATGGTAATGAACGATATGCTAAAACAGGATTGTAATAATCGGCTAAGAGAAAGCATTGAAAAGTTTCGCTCGGAGATAGAAAATGTTTCTGAGCTAAGAACAAGTTCAAAATTTTACTTTGGTCCACCAACATGTTACAAAGATCAAAGAATAAGGGTTGTGTCTGTTACTGATGAAGTAATTTGCGCTTCAACGTGTGACACTGCTACGCTGTCATGTCTTTTCATATTGTTAGATAGTAGAGATTATGCTGAGCGTTTTTGTCTCAAAACTGCCTTGCAAATATATTTTCCCACAACTTACGAAAATTGCCCTGATCGAACATCAGAAGGCTACAAGCTTATAGACTTACGTGATGGCATGCCTCTTGGCTATTATGACCTTGTAAATGAAACACCGCCAAAGCAAACATTCCCAATAGTTTGCGCATATTATAAGAAGTGAAAAAATATGATGGAATTTATTCTAAGTAAAATAAATCTTCTGATACTTGCTATCGCTCTTTTCACAATAATGGTTGTTTTTGCATTTTCTTTCAAGTCAACTGTTATATATGATATCTCTAGAACCATTTCTCAGGACACAGCAGAGATTATCTCAAGTATAGTTAGCAGTAGAGCTCTCTGTGATGCTCAAGAGATTCACTTTAAAAGAAAGTATACCCTTTATGGCCTGATGGATTTCTACTATGTTGTGGAGCTAAGAAAAGAGGTTTCTTTGGACTCTGGTGTTGAACATCTTATAATTGCCATAATAGAGCGTGAAGAATATCTCAAAAAACGTGGTATGCCAACCGTGGTTAGTTCTTCACAATTGGATTTCAACTCAAGGATCCAAATATTCGAGTATGACCAAAAAGAAGCAACATTGTGCCCAATAGAAAGAACGATTTTGGACGTAAGATCAGCACCTATAACTATGGACCAGATGGTGGTGTTACATGAGATATATAAGGGCAATTCTTACCTTTACCTAATACCTTGTTCAACCATGGCCAAAGGTCTTTGTGAGCAGAATAAGATGCTCGTAGGATGCTACCTTTACCTAAAAAGAAAAGAATCTAGCAACTGCTTTAATGTTGATATAACAAATTGCTTGAATATGAAAGTACCTACTTGCTGGGGTGTATAGTTGAAAAAAAAACAAACCCTTTATACTGAAAGAGGCTATATAAGCTCAATAGGTGACGATCTACCAAGTTTGATACCGCTCATATTTGCTCTTGTTATATTTTTTGTTTCATTTTACAATGCTCATACGATTTATAGGCACACTCTAGCAAACTTCAACATCACAAATAATGCTGTTAGAATAGCAAATATTCTGAAGAGTGATAGGGAGATTGATAGTTATGCCGAATTTGAGCTAACGTGCAAAAGTGTTAATCCAAAAGGCTACAACTTTAGAGCTGGTTTAGTAGCACTTTCCCAGCCCTTTGAAAACATAAACATATATGATTTTGTAAACAAAGGTGAAAGAATCTTTGTAGCTGACGGAAATACTTTTTCTTGCCCTTTGGATCTAAAAGAAGAGCTAAAGATTGACAGCAGGGTAGTGGTGCACATGGTACCAGTATCATACAAGGATAGAAATGCTCTTAGGGAACCCATAGTAAAGCCAATGCTTTTGGTGGTGGTGGTTTGGGAATAAAGGACTCAAGGGCTCAAGCTTCTATAACAGATGCACTTTTTATGTTAATTATAGTCTCTACGCTCGCTATAACAATGGCTTACATATCTTTATCTTATGGTCGTGATGTTGAAATAAACCTAAGAAAGTATTTCAATGAAGACTATGCGTCTTCCGCACTGCGTGCCTTTCTAAACTCAAGTATTCCGCGCTTTACATCTGATGAGCTTGAAACAGCAAACGAAGTTGACTGGTTGCTAACTAAAATGAAAGAAGACTATGCTAACACTGGTACTTTTGCAGATGATACAAAAATACTTGCAAAAAGAGTTTTAGACAAGATAATGTCTCCAAGAGCAGTGAACTATGATTACATGGTCTACTTTTGGACACCTTCAGATTATGAACCTGATGTTACAGGCAATCCAAGTGGCAATCAGCATGATCGCTTTGTTTTTGTTTATCTCAAGATTACAGAAATAAAAGGTGATAAAAATGTAGAACGTGTTGAATACTTTTGCGAACCCGAGCTAAAACTCAACAAAGCCTTGAATCTTATCTCACAAAGTGCTCCAAATCTGACTAGCACAAGAGTTATTACGCTTCTATTTAAACGTTTTATACCTTCATATGGTGGAAGAGAAAGCAAAAATGTTGTTATCTTTACAGGTCTATTGATGTGGCACTCGGTTGGAATGCTTCCTGGCCTGGAAAACGAAAGCATTGTAGGCCCAAAGAACCTTAACTGTGTGAAAGTAGCGGACACACAATCCTAAATTAAGGAGCTTATCTTCTTCTTTTTTTCTTATCTTCTTCTGTTAATTGCTCAAGTTCTCTAAACAAGGATTCGTCCTTTTCTTTACCACCAAGTTCAAATTCTTCCTCGTCAAGGCCTAACTCACTCAAATCATCTTTTTCAATTTCAGCCAATATCTCCTTGTCAAATTTTTCTGCTTGTGTTTGTAATTTTGTCAGCATCCCCTCTTTTTCGAACTTTTGCTTCTTATCCTCTGTTTTGCCTTTTCTAATAGCTTCCAAACGCTCCTTGACCTTCATGATCTCCTTTTCTTTTTCACTTTTTTGTGGTTTTTCCGATTCTTTTATTACTTGTGCGTTTCTTATCTGAGAATATATGTTGTTTACAATCTCTTCAATGTCAGCCTTTGTCAATTGTTCTGACTCTTTTTTCTTTTCTCTTATGTTCTTTTCAACTATTTTTTCAGCATCTTCTTTGCTCATCTGTTCAAACAACCTTTCAGCCAGCAAAATTAGTTCTTCCTTTGCAAGCTGCTCAAGCTTTACCCTTAATTCCTCTATTATGCGTTGTTTTTCAGCTTCTCTTACGTCAGGCATTGTCTTTATGTGTTTTGAAACCTCCTTAATCAAAAGATTTTTGTTTCTGAAGAACCTTCTCTTTCTTCTTGGTATAGCACTAAGGTCAATATGTGCGACTGCATGAAAGTCAGCAAAATTTAGATCGGCCATCACACCACTTTTACATATAAAAAAGCAAAACCTATTTATATATGTTTTTGTTTTTATTAAATCAGATGCCTGAGCTAATTGAAATTATTAAAAACGTTGTTTTTTCTATTTTCGACCTTTTAAAAGGTAGCCTTCCTTTTGCAATTGTATTTTTCTTTTTAGTTCTAATTGCCAAGTTCATGCAAAAGAAATTTCAAGAGAGATTTAAGGCTTCTTGGTTTATGAGCGCGTTAATGATATCTTTCATTTTTTCTTTAGTTGGCGTCTTTTTAGCGTATCTCTTGCCTTACATGCTAGCGGCGCCTTTAGCAAACCTTGGAGAAATACCTGATGCGCTTAAACCAGAACCAAAAGAAGTTTTTAATGCTGTAATAAATGCAATTTTCAAAATAATCTTGCTCTCAATTTTTTTAGCGTTTTTGACAGTACCCTTTATTTTTTTAGGCAGCTTTATTTGCAAAGTACTAGAAGCAAAAAAATTTAACAAATTATTTGCGCTGTTTGTTTCGGTGTATATTTGTACAGCTACTGCCATTTCGTTATTTTTTATGTTTATTCCTCAAATTTTCATAGGTACTGTTTATTTCCTATATTCTGGCTGACCAAAACCAAGCTGTGCTAAGTGTACATCAAAGGATGTGCACTTTCTTCAAATCTTTGCACGCTTTCGTGTACCTTCCTTATGTCCTGCATCTGTTTTGCTAAAATAGCTTCTACACGTTTGGCCTCTTTTAAAAGAGGTTGTGTATCTACCTTTATACCTAAAATCTGCGCTAATTTGTCAAGACAAATAGCTGCTGAGTGATAGTCCTCAACCACAGAAACCTTTCCAAGCAGGCAGTAACTTATAATATTCTCATCTTTCATAAGTTCTAGCATTAGCATTGAGCTGACACCGCTTGTTATGCCCTCCTCAACAAGCTTTACATTATTTCTAAGGAGCTCCTCTTTTGCTTTTTCGTTACAAGCTATCCCATAAACTTCCTTTTTGTCTAATCCATTCTTTTCAGAATCCTGGGCAAATATTCCTTCTAAAGATATAATCCGTGCCAAGCGCTTTTTTCTGGCCCAATCAGCAATCGCTTTTGCAACCTCAAATACAGACGTTTTGGGTATTATTTGTTCAGAGTATACAACCAGTAATTTTAAATTATGGTTTACATATATGATCGCGGGATATCTCGGCCAACCCTTGTGAACCCTGATTATCGGTAAAAAGAAGTCGGACTCAATGTGAGCATAAACTTCAAACGAAAGTTTTTCTACAAGATAGTTGGCTGTTATTGTTCCAACAAGCCCTAGACCGGGAAAACCCTCGATAAGAGTGTAGCCGCTAAGATCCGCTTCTTTATGTTCAACAATATTTATCAAAAAAACACCTCAAAAATTCAATATGCAACTTTAACCCCTCACTATTTCTATAAAACCTATGTTGTATGTTTCTATGGTGCCCTTAAGTAAATCCTCATAAGTCATACTAATTATGCATCTTTTTGTAGTACCCTTGGCAGCATCGATTGGCGCAGAAGCTATTAATGCAACAGCACCCATTTGCCCAGGTTCTACAGATGCAATAGAGAGCACATCTAAAGGCCTAAGCCACTGTGTGGTACATTCTTGTGGGTTATCTATTTTCACATCAATGTTTTTTACTGGTAGATCGCCAGTGTTTCTTATCTGAACCTTTACAGTTAGTTCTACAGGTATATCGCCTTTATAAGCTATCACAGCCTTTGTAGTGCTCAAAGAAGCATTGAAAACCAATCTTGCAGTGCGCTTTATAGTAAGCGTTAGTTTTGACTTTATTGGGTCCTTTAGAAAAGGTGCTGTTAATACCACATTTCCATATATTGTCTCCGCTTTAGCTGTTAATGGAATGCTAACCTCTACTGGTTCAATGACAGTTGCTTTTGGAGCTATCTCTAATATTGTTCTTGTATTTCTGGGTTCGACTATTACATTGCTAAATGCAAACCAGTTCAATATGTCGCTTATAGTGTTCTCCTTAGCGTTTGTTATTTCTATCCCTAATTTCAAGTCCTTAACGTGGAAGGGGCTGTTGTTTTTTATCGTCAAATCCTTTCTTTCATTATTTTTGGTCACTGGGTCAAGAGTGAAGCTTATTTCTCCCAATGTTATTGTTGGCTTAATGCAAAGCGAGAAATTTTTCTCAACAAAGTTGTTTGTTTCCTTTATTCTTACTAAGGCCTTTTTTTGTTCACAATTGTAGTTCAGCTTCAAATTTTCAGGAATGTCACAGAAAACAGAAACTTCATGAGAAGCATTCGGAGGCACAGCAATCTCAGATAAACCACAACTGAAATAATTGAGATCCGCACCAAGAGAAAACAATATTGCCTCTTGTGTGGGGGAATAATTTTTTAGGTTTACTTTTATAGCAAAATTCTGTCCAAGGTAAAGCGTGTCTGGAATATTTATTGACTCAATTTTAACACCTGTGTCACGCTCCAAAAATATTGTAAAAGTCTGTGATTCTGTAACTTCTATATCTTTTGAGGCCTTCTTATAATCTGTAGCACTTACAGTGACAACATATTTGCCTTTCTGTATTGTAATAACATATGTGCTTTCGCCACTTTTCTGCAATACAACCTTTCCGGAAAGGTCTTTTATTTCTAAGTAATTTTCAGATAGGTCTCTTTTTTCCACATCTTTTACATATATTGTAATTTCTCTATAGGAGCCAAAGAGAAAATTTTCGTTTATGTAATAAATTACAATTGCTAGCACAATTAATGCTATTAAACCAAATATTATCTTCGAATGCTTTGCTATGTTTTCCTTGAGTTTTCCCAAAGATTTCATGAATCTTTCAGAACCAGTTTCATCTAGTTTTTTAAGTTCTTCTTCGGTGAGATCATAGATTCCTTGCCTTCCAACATCTCTTGGTACAATATTATCAGCAATTTTGCTAGGCATAGTAACACCTTTTGGGCTAATCAATTTTTGGCCTATTATTTTATTGTTTCATTATTTAAAATCCTTTTGTTTCCTAAACCCCTTTTACTTTTAAATCTTAATAAAGCATTTAATCCCGCGATAGTTATCATCAACGAGCCTAAGTAAAGCATTAGCAAAAGCATATCTTCAGGTAAAGATGGTAGGTTAAAGCTACCCGATGCTCCAAGACCTGAAACATTTAGGATATTGTCTCCACCCTTGGTGACAACACCACCAGCACCAGCTTGTGTCAAAGCACCAGCTCTAAAAGCTTCAAGCAAGGGTAAAAGCTGTGCGTTTTCAGCATACCACTTATTTGTGCTTGGATCATACCAAAAAGAGCCATTTGGTCCTTGAGCACTTGTTAGTATTTCTGGGGGGTAGTTGTTGTAAATCAGCATCGGTTTTCCATCATCAGCAGTTAGACCTATTTTGTGCTCATTGCCTTTAGCATCCTTTATGTAAATGCCTTCTGGTGTAACCTGGAAGGTTTCGATTGGGGCTTCATAAACCTCACCAGTTTCCTTATTTATCACCCTTATGTAATTTTTGCAACACTCCAAACCTTTGCAAACGCCATCAGGCTCATATCTTGCAAAGAAAATAAAGCGCCTTGTTGGGGTTTCTAAAACATTGAAAGGTCCAACTGCTGCAAGTGCCTTGTTAAATTGCTCTACTCTATATGCACCAATACCTTCAGATTCTTTAGGTATTGCCTGCAATGAAACCGCAGGTACTGGACAATTGGTGTCTGGATCTACAACTTTTGCTGCGCTCGCTTTCAGGCCACCAACATCGCTGCCAGAAAGTTCTGCTTGTTTGTTTCTTTTTAACCAAACAATTAATTCGTGGGTATCAGGCTTGTAGAGTATGACACCATTTTCAAATTGTATAGATTCGAAAAGGCCAACATATTTGTTCTTATCATTATACATTGTGGTTTCTCTGTTTGTAAGAATCAAAACTTTAGCTTTTTCGCTTTCAACCATAATCCTTGGGGTGCCTTCAGCTACAATTCTTTTTTCTTCCTTGATTGCCTTTATAGTGTGAGTGTCAGTAGTTATTGCAAGCACACGGCCAAAGACATCTGTAAGGTTTAGCCTTTTAAGATTGCCTTGCGAGTATTTTAACCCAGTTTGGTACTCAATGCCTTGTATTATGCATTCCGAAATTTCAGGTATTAGCACAATTAACTCAGAATCAATACCCATCTCAAACATGGGCTCATTTGAGTCTGGAAGTCCAACAAGCGTGTATCTCTTTGGAATTTCTTCAGCAGGTATGTCTGTATTTGTTGAAATCATACGTGCTGGAATGTCATTTTCTGTTATAACTTCTAGTATGTTTCCATTTTGATCAACAAGAAGTATCCTGCCGTTCTTAAAGTCAACTATGATTGCCTGGTTGTTATCTGAAGCTATAACTTTCTGCCCTTCAGTTTTGTAAGATGTTGGTGTTGATTCACCTTTAAACCAAAATGAGAACAACTGTTCACCTTGAATTACGCCAGTAACAGGCCCTTGCATGTGCACATTTGCCTGCACTATGTTGGATTGCTTTGAGCCACTTGTGAACTCTTTAACCCTTTTGTCAAGCTCGTTTGCAGCTCTAGCTGTGTAAGAATTTGAATCAGATTTAAACATCGATGTCAAAGAATCAACAAATGCTTCAATGCTATCCATTGCTTTTTCTACAGAGAGCTGACTTGCTGCTTCACTCTTTTTTTCTTCCTTTGCTGGTACAAATATGTGTGTGTAATAGCCACCATCGACATCAACACAATCCTGTAACTGTGGAGCAATAACTAGTTGCTGTGTTAGTGAACCAAATACTGCTCCAAAGCCAAATAAAGCATATCCTAATGACTCAGTAAATGCGAGAGCTCCTCCTATTGTATGTGGCTTAAACACAGAACCTATGCCTAAGTACTTGGCAATGCCCATAGTGGCCTTTTCAACAGCATCAGCACAAGTTTCCTTGTTTTTAATTGCATTTTCAAGGCTTATCCTTGAGCTGCCACTAACACCCTTTTCTTTACCCTCTAAGTCTGTGTGATGTGTGAAGGTTATTATGGTAGCACCCGCTTTTTTAGCCTCTTCTGATACAGCGTCTTCGAGTATATAAGAATCAAGCTTGGTGTCTGAGTAAAAGCTGGAGAAATAATACCTATAATCCATGCCTGAGCGCAATGTTATTCCACAAGATGTGCAATCTTGTGGGGTGGTGGAATAAACAGCTAAATTTTCTACAGTGCTTCTTATACCACCACCTGTAAGTTTTTCATACAGGTTTTTTACAGGTTCAAACTTTTGGAAAACATTTGTAAGCAGCCATTCCCAAGGCATAACACTGAGCATGCGCTTGAACATATCTCCTTGGTCAGAGCCTTCGTGCGAAAAGAAATCGATGAATGCATCATCATAAACCTCTGAAGAGCCTAAAGGCCATCTTACCTCGCGCCATGTGTCTGGCAGCATATAAGCTGATGCAAACTTCTGGTTGAGACCGCGTTTGCCTATCCAATAAATGTTAAAAAGTGCAGTCCATTTGAGGCCACCGCTCGGCCTCATATAGTTATGTATGAATCTTTCCTGATATGCGATAGCTCTGTCCAAAAGATTCCAGTAACGTCTAAGTTCAAAACCTTTGTTTTGTAAGGTTAAACGTATTTTTTCTGCGTTGCTCGGTGCAAACAACTCAAGGTTCAGTATATTTCTAGTCTCTCCAAGCTTTGTTGCAAAATCTTCTGGCTTGAGCAAACTGGTATGCTCCTTCAACTCACGATATGTGAACAAAGGTGCTGCGCCTGTCATCTGCCTTTCTAAGTATGGCATGCTCCAATCTGTGACAGGCATGGTTACGCCCGCAGGCAACGTTACAAAGTACTCCTTGAACTTAAAGTAATTTTTTTGAAGTTCTTCAAAAGTTATTTGACCAATTGGATTTTCCTTTTGTACTAAGGTGTAAAGCTTAAGGTTGTTGCCTACTGTTTCATATTGATTGCCAGGCCACACACCACCAAAGTGACCATCCCGTGAGTATTTTTTGAGCATGTCATATATGTAGCTCGAGTCACCAGCAAGCCAAGCTGGAGAAGTAGTACCAACTCCTTTTATGTTGGTTGTATATAGCCCGCTGGGTGCATTTCTTGCAAACCACCCAGGTGCATCCAGGTTTAGGTGGTCTGCATAGTCAAGCATCGCATTGCTTATGGCCTTTCCATATTCAATTCTTGCTGCAATCTCTTGTGGAGTTCCATAGCCTAGCTTTGCAGCTTCAAGATATTGTGCTTTTGCATTCTTTATTAGCGCTGCCTGAGTTTTTGTAAAGGTTTCAAGGTCTCTTGCTTGCCTGTATAATTCCCTTTTTACTATCGGATCATCTATCTTGCTAAGCCAGCCTCCTGAGCCAAGCCAATCTCCAGCAACAGTGTTTGGAATTGTAGGGTTAGTAAGTAAGTCATAACCTGAGGTCCAACCCTTGCCTTTGGTTAGCTCAGAAGTAAATTTAGAAACCTCTGGATATTGCTGTGCACGCAACTGGATTCTTGCCCTAAGCCTTTTGCCTAGGTAGCTGTCAGGCCCGTAAAATCTCGTTCTAAATCTATCAACAATTTCTTCAGTGTTCAGCTTGAATGGAAAAACCTTGCTTATCTTTAAGTGCTGGAAAAGCTTTCTTGCTTGCCCCAAAAGTGTAGGCCCAAATGTAGAAAAAGTCATATCCATCGAGAACCAATTGTTGTAGTACTTATCGAAAAGCGAGTAAACTGTTATTGTACAATCAGTGCTGTTGCATGTTGTCTGGCCATATGCTTCAAATGAATATGCTAGTATGGAATTTGGTATCATCTTTCCAGGAACCCTCCTGTAGCTTTCTATGGTGATTTCGTTTTTATCACTTGCAACGAATTTCATTGCTAGATCTTCCTGTGCATCTTCGGGCAGTCCAAGCTTCTCTCTTATTTCCCTATATTCTTCTTCGGTAAGATCCTGTGGTTCTTTATCTTTCAACCCAGGAATTATGTCACCAAGAGTCTCAAAAAGTGGTTTAAAATCGCTTGCAATGCCTGTGCCTGAGTTTCTTAAACTTAACTGCTTTTCTAGTACAGGGCAAGGTATATTTTTATCTTCAAGGTTGTTGCATCTGCCAATCCTAAGGGTATCAGTTATAACAAGCCCAAAAGAATAAGGTCCAGAGATCCAATCGTTTGTAAGATGTATTGCTTCTGAAATATCAAACTTTTCATCTGCAACCTCAATCTTTGCTGCTTCATCACTTTCTCTGTTTATTGGTATTATTATTGTTGGATTTTCAAGTTTTTCACGTTCTTTGTTTTGATCCTGCTTAAGAGCGCTCTTTATCTCAGAACCAGTGAAGCCATCGGCAAGTAGCTTCAATATTTTAAAAGAATCCTTTTGGCTTAATTGGCCCATCTCACATGTAAATTCGTCTCTTTTAGGCACAGTTTTTTCGCTTGTTTCTTCATTTTCAGCAGCAAATATTGGAAATAAAAACTGGTAATTGAGCAAAATCCAAACTAGGAATACTAGCTTTATGTCTCTAAAAATAATTTGCTTTTCAAAAGAATATCTGTTCATCATTTCTAATAATGCCTTTGTTATTTTTAATATTTACAGTATGTTTCCTTTGAAACAAAATACCTATAAAAAATAAGATAGAAAGCTAGATTGAAAATGCATTTGCATTCCAGAATATGATAAGTGAAACAGGCAAAATTAAGGCAAAATAAACCGCAGATTTCTTTTGGTTTCCTTCTTGAAGACCAAGGAAAATTGATGAGATGAAACCAAGCTCAAGTATGTAAAGCATGCTTGCAATTGCTGAAGCTTCAATAAGTTCGGCTTGGTTTGGTCTATCCATTTCTAAAACCTCTAAGTAGCTCAAGTCAAAACCCCTGGCAATGCTACAAAGTAAACCTAGTATAAATGGTACAAGGAGCATGCTGCTCAATATTACTGTTATCTTTTGAATGGTAAGCAATGCAGCCCTTTCTCTCAAAATTGCCTTTGCTTCTAGCATCTCACCTGCGGCTTCTCTAAATAACTCAGGACTCAGATTTCCAGAAACTTCAGCAAGCTTAAGCAAATGCACAACATAGCTAATGTCTCTGCTTTTGCATCTGTTTTCAATCGAGCTTAAAGCCTTTGATGTGCTTGCGCCTTTTTTTAGCTCATGTTCAGCTAGCTTAAATTCTTTTGCTAATGCATAGTTGCCTTTGCTTATGTAACTTATAACGTCTTCTACGGGTGTTCCAGCTGGTAGCAAACTAGCATGCATCAAAGCTTCAGCAGCACTGGCTTCTTTTTCCATGAGCTTCTTTTCCGCAATGAAGCCAAAAATAGCAATTGTTAAAAAGTAGCTGATAAAAAAAGTTACTAAAAAAGAGAGTATCATAAAAGAAGCATCGCACTCTATCACAAAATAAACAATTATAGTCACAGCAATTGAGGCCACTGCTGAAAAAATTTTTGAAATGCTGTCCAGCTTTTCAATGCTCAAGTTTAGCTCATTTAAAAGCAAGTTCTCAAATTTTTCTAATTTGTCTTCAGGAAATAATTTTCTTATAATCCAAATCATATTGGTGCAACCTC
>JAWANJ010000020.1:0-15331 GCA_038895395.1 Candidatus Iainarchaeum sp. | reverse complement strand
TTTTTTAGAAAGCTTCAGAGCTGGAGAGGAAAAGGCTTTTTACTATTCTGTTAGAGTGAAATCCTCATCAGCAGATATTTTTAATCTGCCACCAGCAGCAGCGTATTACACTGATGAATTTGGCCGGGAGATTGTTGTCTTTTCAAATCCAGTAACTATATTGAAAAAAAATGAGCCCGAAGTTGACGCAAAAATTTTAGCTGAGAATGTGGAAAAAAAAGGCGAATTTGTACCTGTTTTTGTAGTGATTTCTAATAGCTCTGGTGTTGAACTTACGGGGGTTGAAGTGATGCTTTTGGGCAATAATGTTATTTATGAACCTGAAAAGCAAATTTTTAGCGTTTCTCCGAGAAACTCATATACAGCACAATTCTATGTAAGAAGTGTTGCTGATGGTAAAGTAGGCTGCACCGTAAAGATACCAGACTATAATATGGTTCTAAATTGCAATACAGTCGATATATCCAAAAGTGAAGCTAACATAATACCCTTCCTGTTCTTTGGTGCTCTCCTAGTGATTTTAGCCTTGGCTGTGTACCTTTATTTGAACTCTTTACCTGAATAAAATCATGGCAAGTTATTTTCAATAATCACCATCTATTTTTAGGTTATTTGTGTGCCTAAATACGCGTTTGAATCTTGGCTTCTCTTTTTTCTTTCGGATATTTTTTATTGAGTAGATGGTGGCAATTGCAAAAACTATGAAAACAGGCCAATAAGAAGTAATGTTTTCACCAGCACCGTTTTTTTCAAGAGAAGCCAGGGCAACTTTTGAGTAAACTATTGCTTGCAAATAATTTTTGTCTTTTAGAGCTTTTTCAACAGCAAATATTACATCTTGTGAACCTATTTTATTTGCGTTTGCTTTCAAGGTTAAAAATTGTTCCTCTGCGCTTTTTTTAAGGTTTTTTTCAATTGAGCAGAGTTCAGTAAAGGCTTCTTGAATTGCGCTTATTTTTTGATAAAGCTTTTTTGAGTTTGCAAACTTTAGTGCTGTGTGCTTTTGCTCGCTTTCAATTAGTTGCATGGCTTCCAACCAAATAAAATCTTTTGACTGTGACAGTGTCTTTTCAAGAGAAGCGATCTTAGAATCGTTGAATTCTGGCAAGTATTTTGCTTCAATCAAAAGCTCTTTAGGTGTATTGTCTAGTTGTTCAAGCAAGAATTTAACCTTGAAAGGGTAAGTTTGAGATATTTCTAGGACATTTTGAACATTTTCTTTTAATGATACAAAAGCCATTTCTACTAAGCTTAGTGAGTAGGAATTTAGATCTTGCGCCACTGTCTCAAGAACGCTGAGTTCAGACGCAGCTTTAGTGGTATTGCCTTTTGTAAGCTCGGATAATATTATATTGTAACTCGAACTGGCTTTTTTTACTAGATCAACAGTCTTGTTATCGGAAAGATTGATCTCTTTTAAGGACTCCAATTGCTTGTTGGAAAATTCAAAAATGGTTTTGGCCTTTTCCCTTATGTGCTCTTCAGTACTTGGGACTCTTTCTTGAATTTTAACAAATGCTTTATCCAAAAAAGACATTGCTTTTGTAGGATCTGCATTAAATGTTTGCTGAGCCAACAGAAGCATTTCTTCAGCATATGATATTTTTTGAGAGATTAAATCACAAAGCTCATCCAGGTTTAGTTCTTTTGCAGTCTCAAGCTCGCTATTTAATTTTGTTAGTTCAGCTTCTAAAGATTCTTTAAGAGAAAAAAAGTGCTTTTGAAGTTGCTGTTTTGAGTTTTCCTTTTTTTGAAGACCTATTGCTTCGTCGTGAAGAGCAGCAAGTTTGCTTATGCTCAAAGTATTTGCATCTTGTAGTTTGGCTTGTATGTTGCTTGCTTCTTCTTTCAAACTGTCATCGTTTATCCCGTCAAGTATCTTTTTTATTTCATCTATTAATCCTTTTCTAAATAGCAGCATATCGTTAATTACAAGTTTGATATAAATGTGCCTTTCACCATATGCTGGCATATAGTCAAGATAAATTCTCATTGTGCTACCTTCTCTATAGTAGTTTAACTTTTTTCCACTTTCATCCAGAATTTCAATGCTTACATAGTTTTGGGGTATAGGATATATGAAAAATGATTCCTTTGAATCAAATTGTGTTTTGTTTTTTATTTTGCACAGATAGGTTAAATCGTAGTTGTTTTCATCAATTCTGTTTTCATGAAGTATTGTCGATTTTATCTCTAAAGGAGCTATGACAGTATAATTTAACAAGAGGGTTTCTTCAGGTTTTAGATCGAACAAAACTGTTGTAAAAAACTCTGTGCTTAAAAAAAGAGGATATTCCCTTTCTTTAAATATTACCCTTGCGGTTGCATCTTGTACCTTTTCAGCAAAAATTTTTATTCTTGGTATTGTGGCATTGCTCACAAACTTGTATCTTTCAGAAACTATACCAAGGTCAGGATTGAGTGTAACGCTTCTAGACGTTCTCTCAAATGAGAGCTCTTTATAGCAGGCAAACTCAAAATATGTGCTGCCTAAAGGAAGTCCACTAAACTCGATGAAAATGTTTTTTTCAGAAAAAACAACACTAAAAATATTTGGGCTTTTTGTTTTTAATTCACAGTTTTGAGCTTTAAAATCTAATGATACTTTAAGTGGCTTATTAAAGTCTATTAAGCTATTATCAAAGTAAAAAAAGAAGTCGCTTCTAACTTTTTCGGATCCGCCCAATTTTATTGAAATTTCTTCAAAGGACAGTGCTTTTATCTCACAATTTTTTGTAATTTGTTCACTTAAGAAGTTAGCCATTTTGTTTATCATCTTGAATTGTAGCGTGGAAACATCATCTTTTATAGTATAAATTTTTGGCATAGCTTTATCAAGCAACAAACCTTTTGAACCGAAATAAATTTTTAACTCATAGAAAAGATTTTCACGCTCTAAGAAAAACTTCTCAATAATTGCATTATATCTTGCTATTTCTAAAAACATGTCTTCAATTTCATTTATTGGATAGTTTTTTCTTATATTTTCCTCAGCAGCAAGCAGTAATGTTTCACAGTCTTTTAGGACATTATTCGAATCCAAAAGATGCTTATATTTTTCTTCTAGAAAGTCATCTTTAACAAACCTCATTAGGATCTCGAGCTTTTCGTCACATTCATTCTGGTACAGCAAGACCTCGTTGGCACTTCTTTTTTCTGCTTCTTCCTTTATTTTTGCCCTTAAACTCACATACTTGCTACAATACATCAATTTTTCTTCTTTACTAGCCAAGCGATATTTTTCTTTCAAAATTGCTAACTCATTTGTTTCTGGTTGTGATGAGAGCTCGTAGTCACATCTCAATATGAGAATATTGATGCTTTCTTCGAGATTTTCCAAAGATGATATAATCTTGTTTATTTCATTATTAAGTTCTTTTAGTTTTGTGGTTCTCGCCCCAATAGTAATACGCCCAGATGTGGTTTCATTTTTGATGTTTCTCAGTTCATTTTCAATTGCTACGATTTTTGGCACGGCATTTAGAAAAGCATCTGCTGGAGAAACAAATGTTGGATTCTCAAACGAAATCACCAATGGCTCATTGAGAAGCTTTTGAAGGTTCGATAGGAAATTTGCATCAGCATAGCCAAAAGAGTTTTGGGTAAAGAACTGTGCCTTTGTTTTTGCAATAGAAATTTTCTCCTCAATGGTTTTTTCTAATGAGTTTAAGCTATCAACTAAAAATATTTTCCTAAGAGAAGCTTCTTTTGCTAAGACTGAGAAATCACTTGCAAGTGAGCTTCTTTTGCCTATGAGCTTAGAAAGGAGCTTTAGGAATTCATCAGGTCTTTCATTTGAAAGAAATTCAAGCATGCGTTCAGTTGTTAGAAGGTTTGATAAAAATTCAGCATACTGTGAAGGTAGACCCTCAAATATTGGCAAGAAAACGCTTTTGTCTTTGTTTTTGTAGATGTAATATTCTAATGGAAGCCCTAAAGTGCCAACAAAAAGCTCAAACAAGGTCTTTTTCTTTATTATTTCGAATTTAGCGCCGGCCATTGCTCTTTTGTTTGCACTTTCTTCTATTAAGCGTCTTGAGTCTACAGCATAGTTGTTAAGGTTTAATTTTTCTTCTGAAAAGATTTGGCGTTCGTTGTCACTGAGTTTGATGTAAAATGAGTATAGTGCTTCTTCTTTAATCATGTTTATATCTTGTTTTTCGAGATAGTTTTTTTCGTATATTATAAACCCAAATGAAGCCCCCAGTGCAAGATCTGACTCTTCAAAAGATTTTTCGATGTAATACCTGAAATCATTTGCACTTTCAACGGCTAGATCAAAATTTTTTTCTGAACAAGCACTTCTTATCTTTTTTAAGTAATGCATTGCTTCATTGTAATAATACCATGATTTTGCAATGTGTGTTTGATAGTAATACAGGATTTGTTTTGATTCTAAGCTTAGTTCTCGATCTGAAAAATCAAAAAGCTCCTTATTTATGATTGTAAAGCATTCCTCTTGTGTTGAACATTGCGGTACATAACCAGCATCATATGCAGTTAGATTCAAACATCTTTGCTTATATTCTTCTAGAAGGGCCTCGTTTTCATAGTCTATGCATGCAGAAAAAAAGATAAGTGCTATGATAGCTAAAACCAACAACAACTCTCTTAGCATTAATCAATTTTTTTGTTTGGAAAAATTTAAAAATTAGCATTTATGATTTTTCAAGGTTACTTGAAAAATTAGCATAACATTAGTATTTTATGTGGGTTTTATATGAGCTCGTAAGTTTCATCGCTTATGTCAACTATAAGCAGGTTTTTCTTGAACTTTGCAATGTTTTGTGCTAGTTCTGAAGCTGTTTCAAAATTGATAGCATGGCTTCTAGAAGATACAAATACAACTGAAAGCTCTGGTTCACAGAGGATTAACTTTGCTAATGCGGAAAGAAATTCTTCTATATTTCCAAATTCGAACTCAAAAGCAACTTCAATGTTTTGAGCTGTTAGCCAGACAACATCAAGCTCAAAAAGTGCAGTGCCTTTTGACACTGAGTAAGGAGCATAAGTATCAAATCCCAGATCTGTTCCTAGGCTACAGTAATATGTTTTTGAAAGGTCAATAAGATTTCCTTCGTGCTCACTTACAAATGCTTGAAGCTGTTCAAAATCAGTTATTTCTTTTATCAATGGATTAAGCCCAGATGTCATGAAAAATTTAATGACAGAAAATAATATTAATTTGTAATATGACTTTGATTATTATGGAACTCAATGAAAAAGATTGCACTGAGTTGATAAAACTTGCAAGAAAAGCTATAGAGTATTACAACCTGACTGGCAGGTTTTATTCAGAACGGTGCAAAGAGAAAAAATTTATGGAAAAGCGAGGGGTTTTTGTAACCTTACACAGATATCCAGACAATGAACTACGTGGCTGTATTGGTTTGCCATATCCAGAGTTGCCACTGTTCAACGCAATTATTGAGGCCGCTGTTGGTGCATCACGAGACCCAAGGTTTTTACCAGTAAGCAACGACGAGCTACAAAAATGTACTGTTGAAATTTCAGTTCTAACCGAACCAAAAAAAATAGAAAACAAGTCAGCAAAAAAAGAGGTTGTTGTAGGAAAACATGGTTTAATAGTTAAAAGGGGTTACCACAGTGGCTTATTGCTCCCGCAGGTTGCCACAGAGTATAATTGGAACAATGAAACTTTTTTGGAACAAACTTGTCTAAAAGCCGGACTTCCAAAAAATTTTTGGCGTCTTCCGGACACAGAAATTTTTGTTTTTGAGGCTTTTGTTTTCAGGGAAGAAACACCAAATGGAAAGGTTGTCATTTCTATGAGAAATTAGTTCATACTTTACTATTGCTTTTGCATCTGATTACACTTATTTAGCAAAGAGTGCAATTCAAGATTTTCAGCTTCACAGGTTTTCAGTTTTTCCGTGATTTTGTTTGAAATTAGCGGCTCTATTATGTAATGTTGCAATAAAGCCCCAATTATTATGCCAACCACTATCAAAAAAATGAATAAAATTTTTTTTGTAGTCCAAAAACTTTTTTTTGATTCATCTTTTTCGCTCATTTTATTGCACCTTTCAAAGAATACATTAGAAACGATATATTTAAATATTAGAAAAGCATATAACTATACGAAGTTTTTGGTGAGGTGTAAAAAATTTTGCCAAAAAAGTTTTATTATGTAGAGAGGTGCGATGTAAAGTTTATAAAGTTTAATGTTTTTACTTTATAAGGTGAAGATAATGTACAAGTACACAATTGCAAGAGAAATTGCAGCAAAAAGAGTAATTACCAATAGGGGCGAAGAGCTAGGAAAGCTCTCGGATTTGCTCATAAATGAGCGTACTGGAGAGATAGAAAAACTAGTTATAGAGATTGACAAAAACAGCAAGATTGTAAAGAGATTGAGAACCACAGACCCAATAATAGAGGTTCCTTATTCTGCCGTAACTGCTGTAAGTGATGTATTTATTGTTGATGAGAGAGAGGTAGTTTCAGGATAAATATTTTTAGCTTCCTCTTATTTTTTCTATTTTTTGCTTTCAATCTCTATTTTTGCATACTTGTCCTTAAAATCAATAAACTTAAGTAAAACTTTGCCAAAGGCCTTATTATACATAATTTGTTCTTTTGTCTTTTTTCTTTCAATTTCACACTTTGCAAATTCAAAAACCTCTGAAATATCATTGAAGTTTTCATATATTGCTTCAGCTTTCTTTTTTAGCTCAATTGCTGACTTTTCGCATTTTTCAAGTTTGGACACTTGTTTTTCAAGAGCTCTTTTTAGCTCTTCTATTTTCTTTTTAACTTTGTCGTCCTCTTTTTTTTCCTGCATTAAGAATATTTCATTTAAAGCTTGGTTAACGTTGTTGAACTCTTGCAACACAGCATTAGCAAAGGAGGGTGATGGCAAAAATGGCAAAAGCCAAAGAGCATCGTGGTGTTTTATAAGAAAGGCCTTAGAGGCTTGCACGGAAAGCGATTGTGATTCTCTTATTTCTTCATAGATTTTTTTTAATTTTTCTTCAGATATTTTTTTTGGCAATATTTCAATGTCAATCTGTAGTTTGATAACAACTGCTTCTGCTATTGGCGGTACAACACCAAAATTTTTAACAAGCCAAGGCACTATTTTTGTCTGATTTTTTTCGTCTTTTGCAATTGATAAAAATTCTGAAAATTGAAGCTCGTTCAAGCATTTTGGTGAAGGCGGTTGTTTGTATTCTAAACCTTTTTTTATCTCTCTGGTGCCCCATTTTTCAGAGCGCATACAACCAAGTATTTTTTTTGACTCATCCAAAAGAATAATGTTGCCATTTGAAAATAGCTCTAATACGAGTGCATAAGAACCAAATTCAAGCACTAGGATACGTTCAAGGCCTAGTTGTTTAAGCGAAATTAGCACTTTTGATTTTAGATGTTTATTTAAAAAAGCCCCAAAACCCGAGCTTTGCATCTTTGCAGGTAGATAATATTCTGACACGAAAAGGTATTTTTGGGTTATTATAAGTTCCTTTTCTCCAGAAATTGTGTGCAACCTTATTTTTAGAGCTCCATTTGGGAGCTCTTGGATTTTTTTAACTTTAGAACCCTCTATACCCTGGCCTTTTAACTCTTTAATCAAATACGAAAAGGTTATGCTTGGAATATTTATTCTTTCAATAGAAGTTATTTTATCCATAAAACTATTCCTGCTTCTTTATTAATAAAAAATGCTTAATTTCTTTCTCTGTTTTATTAGGGTTTTTAGGCTGTCAGATATTTTAGCATGACTTTTATTAACTGTGGCTTTTTTACTAATTTTTTGAGTATTAATGTCCTGCTTTTTGCTAGATCACCACTTTGGATCAGCATTATTTCTTCACCAGTAAACGATTCTGCGATAGTGTTAAAATCAGCATCGGTTAAAGATTCCATCATTTTTCTTATCTGCAATATGCGTAAAAGCTTTTGACCGCGTTCGGCCCACCACAAAGTATTGTATTCTTCAAGTGCCTTTTCAGAAAAGTCTTTTTTTTCAAAGGCCTTTGCAGCAACATTTGCTGCAATATCTGCTGCTTCCATTGCAATTCCCATACCGCCGCCATGTATGGGATTCACCTGATGCGCTGCATCACCAACTACGATAAGATTGTCTGCAGTCATTTTTTCAAGAAGACCGCCCACTGGGATAACACCAGAGTTTACTTCTAGGATTGAACCTTTTTTTATTTGAGGTCTTGCTTCAATCCATTTGTCCAAATAGTATTTTGCAGAACCTTTTATATGAGCTCCTATTCCAATACCAACATTTGCGTGGCTTTTATCCTTTGGGAACAACCACACATAGCCTCTTGGTGCAACATCATTGCCGAACCACAGATGAATGAAATCTTCCATTTCAAAATCGATGCCCGCCATTTCGTACTGAATACCAGAGTCCAAGTCTTCTGGCTTTATGCTTATTGGAAGGCCCATCTTATTTGCAATTATGCTTTGCGGCCCATCACAAGCAAAGATTAGTTTTGCTTTGTAAGTATTTGCAAAGAGGTCTTCAACTTTTACAACAACACCATCTTGAGTTCTTTTTAGTTCAGTGACATTGCTTTTCATTCTTATAGTGGCGCCAGCTTTTGCAGCCCTTTTAGCAAGGTATTTTTCAAACTGTTTACGCTCAAGCACATAACCCATTGTTTTATGAAAATCGATTTCTACTGATTTTCCATTTGGTGCATAAAGCACAGCACCACGTATTTTTTTTACAGCCCAACACCTATCTGGTTTTATTTTTAATTTTTTTAAATGGCCTAAACTTAGGCCTTCTCCACATTGCTTTGGAACACCAACCTCTTGCTTTCTATCTAGACATAAAACGCTGAGCCCCTTTTTTGCAAGCTGCTCTGATGCTCTCAAGCCAGCTACACTACCGCCAACTACTATAACATCATAAGCTTCCATAAAAGATCACTAAAAACACATTTTTTAGAAAAATATAAAATAAGATTACATAGATTAAAAATTATTTTGAAAATTCTTTTTAGGCTGCAAACCTAAAAAATCAAAGGATTATATTTTGGATTATATTATACATAATTTATACGTCACATTTTTAAAGTGTTCAATACAAAATGATATATAGAAGCAAATAGAAGCTTTTTCTGAGTTGGGTTTGTATAGGTAGTTATTTTGTGGAGGGGGAAGTATGGGTGGAAGTATTATTGTTGACAATGACACTATACGATTTGAAGTGACTGAAGAACTCAGACAAAAGCTTTTAGAAGAAGAACGTAAGTTGAGAGCTAAACAGCCCGAGCCATGGACTAAAACTAAGTTCAGAAGGTATGCTAATTTTGGCAAGGTCAAGATATGACCTTTTAAGCCTTCCATATTAACTTTTTTTATGCAGTCTTTACTGGAATTTAAGGATGCTGAAACCTTTGTTCTGAAAAACGGAGCAGTAGCAGTATTTACTAGAAATCCAAACAGTGTTTTTTCTATAAACTTATTGGTTAGATTCGGCTCTGCATACGAAAGAAAAAAATATGCTGGCATAGCACATTTTATTGAGCACATGTTTTTCTCTGGAACAAAGAAGTTTAGCAGAAGAGAGATTTCAAATAGGATTGATTCTATCGGAGGTTATATGAATGCATTTACTTCTAGGGAGTATACGGGCTACTTATTGAAAGTTGACTCAAACCACACAAAGCTAGCCATTAACACTCTGTTTGATTGTTTCTCAAATTGTCAATTTTATGGTGAACAACTAGAAATAGAAAGAAAAATAATAGCAAATGAGATAAGAGATTCTTATGACAATCCAACAAGACACACTCTTATTGAGTTTGTTAAGGCATGTTTAGATTATAGATTTGGAAAACCAATTGCTGGTGAAGAAAAAACAATCATGAGTTTTAAAAGGAATGATCTTATCAAATTTTTTAGGAATAGTCACTATATTGCTAATTGTATAATTTCTTTTAGTGGGCCTGAAAATGTTTCAAAATATTTGAAGTTGTTTGAAGACAAAATAATAGACAGGAAAGCGGATCCACTAAGATTGAAAAGTTGTATTGCAAAACAAAAAGAAAAATTTGTGCATATTGAAAAAGATATTGAACAGATGCATGTTTGCATTGGTTTTCCTACAATAAGTTCATCAAACGAGGACTATGTGTTACTTACAGTATTAGAATCTATCCTTGGCGGAGGATTAAGCTCAAGAATAATTTACAAAATTAGAGAAAAGGCAGGGCTAAGCTACATTGCCCATGCTTTTGTTGAAGCTGAACCGCAACATGGTTTTTTTTGTGTTTATGCTGCTACTAAACCAGAAAAAGTAAGGAAACTAGTTTCGATTGTGAGAAATGAACTAAAAGTCATTTCACAGGGAAAAATAACTGAAAGAGAATTGAAAAAGGCAAAAAGACATATAATAGGATCACAGCTTATTTCTTGGGAAGATTCTTTAGAGGTTGCACGTGACAACGCTTTTGCATTTGTATCAGGATGGTCATGGAAAGAATACTTTGAAAGATTAAAAAATCTCAAATTAAATGAATTGAAAAATTTTGCAAGAGAACAGATTGATGCAAATAGCCTTTGCACTGTTTTTTTAGGACCTAAAAACAGCTCAAAATAAAATTAAATATACATAACAAAATTTAATTGATTTTACATAGCGTGTGTTAATTTAAAAAATTATACATAATAAAAGGCCTGTTTAGTAGTAATAGTGCAGTATAATATACATTATACTGCACTATACAAATTAAGCAATAGATTATGTATACCTATAAAAATTATGTATAAGTTATGACTTATTTTCCTTTTTAGCCACACTCAAAAAAAACTATAAAAGGTAGTTTTTTGGCGCAGAGAATTTTTGTTAATTAAACTTGCCAAATTAAATATAAGAAAGACACAGTATCCGCCATATTAATTGCACTAAGATGTAAAAACCTGTAAAAAACTGGTAAATAAGCACAAGAAAGGCGCAATAGTAAAAGGAAGGGGAAGTTAAAAAAACCCAAAAACAGATTTTTTAAGTTTTTATCCAGATACTTAATGGTAAAATCGTTAAAATAATTAAATCCGGCGGTATTTGAAAGTATTTTAAAAATACAGGTAATGTTAGCATGGAATATTCAGTATCGGGTTTTTTACCATCTTTGGCTTGTTTTTATTTATTGCAACGGGAAAGAAGTAAGCAAAAACGGACAAAAAAATATATACATAACTATTTTAAAGTTTGGTTTAATTTAAATTTAATTTGGTTTAAATATCAAGGAATAAAACCTAGAAAAATTGTTTTTTACTCTACAGTAAGGTATATTGTTTTTTCAGTTTGGTTTTTTACATATTGATAATTGCCTTCGTGTTCTCTTACTGTAACAGTTATTTCTTTTTCGCCAGGAGTGGTGCTGTGCTTAGGCCAAATTTCTAAGTAAATTATACGCTCTTCAGTTGGCATTATTTTTTCTATATGGATTAACTCAGAATTTTTAAAACCACCTTTTGAAAATGCCAAGTCACTTGGTAGAACTATTTGCACGGTTAGCTTTTTTGTTGAGTCTTCAATATTTTTTATAAAGAGATCTAATGAAACTTTTTCACGCTTTTTTAGACTCATCCTCAATGGACTAAAACGATAATTAATAGCTACAGTCAAGCTCCCACCTTCGTAAAAGTTCACATCAAGTTACATCAATTTTGGCAATATATAGCAATATAGGTAAAACTATATAAGATGTATGACGATGTTGTATTAAAAGTTAATGTAGTGTTAAGCAAAAACAAGTTAATAAACCGATGCTTATGGATGCTTATTAAATAAGGAAAAAATTTTATTTCCTTTGGAAAATATTATTTTCATGCAAAAAATCTTTAAAGAAAAAGAACAAGTTAATAAAAAACAGCAAGAATTTCCTGAGGCTGAGCTTATAAGATGCTCAATTACAGTAAGAAAGATGGATCTTCCGCAAAGCATAACTATGACTAAAAGATCTCTGTTGAGATGGTTTTGCTTAAGTGTTGGCATAATAAGCGAGAAGGAAAGTAGGCGGACAGCAATAGAGATAATCGATTCTTTGTTCTATTTTTTGTTTAACAAAAAAATCAATCCAAGCGCTGAACAAATTAAAAAACATTTAGAAGAAAAAAAAGGCATAAAAACCTCTGAAAGACTTGTTAGGTACCATTTAGACAAGCTTACCGAAATCAAAATATTGGAAAAAAGAGGTCGAGGTTATGCTATAAATGCAGCACCACAAGGTGAGAGAGATGATTTTGTTGCCGCGTTTGAATACCACCTCAAAAACGAATTCGAACAAAGCTTAAAGCAAATTCTTTTTGCGCTGGAAAAACTAATTGAAAAATACAAAGAGTCATAAAATTAAACCCAATCTCATTCACTTTATGTGGATTTCCCAAAAATTGTTATTTCAAAACTTTGCGTAGCAAAGTTTGTTTCATCATATCTTTCAAATGCAAACAACTCTATTTTATATCTGCCAGGCGAATTTATGCTCAGCTCTATTGAGCCGCTCTCAATTTCACCCTTAAGCATTGCAATATCCTTTCCAAAATAGTTTCTTATGAGAAGCCAATCTTCAGAACTAGATAAATCAGAGTGAAAAGAATATAGCTTAACAACTGGCGTAACTATCATTGATGTTGCACCAGTGTTTTTTATAGAATAATTTATTTTTATTGTGTCACCAGAAAAAATTTTTTCTTGATGTGGCAAAAGTTCTAAACTTTCAATAGCGACTTGTGCTGGCTCTTGACCAAAGTAAATACGACATATGTGGATTTTTTCAAATCTGCATCTTGTTGACACAGTAGTAACCTTTTTTTGTTTGGTTTTTACATACATTGCAGTACCTTCAGTACGCCACTCAAGAACTTTTGGGCAAGACTGGTTGATTTCACAGCACAATGCTGGGTTATTGCACATTGGTGCCACAGCCCTTTTGTCACTTTCAAAGATGCTCATGAAAATTGTGCCTTCTAAAGGCAATACTTTTGAATTATACCTACCAAGGTTCACTTCTGCAACAGAAAGCATATCTTTTATCTCTTTTTCAGTATTAATTGGTTTCTCGAAAAAGCCAAATATTTGTAACAAAAGGAAAATTATTACCAATGCAACAACAGTACTTATTAGCAATTTAAATGTATCCATGATTAGATTAATTAGCTATGTTAAGCTTTTAACCAGAAATGCACAAATCTCATTTATGATTGCTATAATCGTGTCAAGATTGGACCCAGCAGGAATGAATATTTCAAAAGAACTTTTAAATAGTGGGTTTTCAGATTGTGGAGAGCTTTTTGACAACAACAAAGTATATGAAAACAAAAAAAAGGAGATGAAACTTTATTTTATAAACTCGGATCAAGTTTTTGCAGATTATGTAGATAAAATTGATTGTGATTTGTTTGTTTTTGCTTCAAAACATTCGTCAGAATCAAAAAAACCTTCATTGACAGTGCATCCCATAGGAAATTGGGGTTTAGCAGAGCTTGGGGGGCGTGATTTTGAACTAGTTATGGCAAATGCAAGTGTTATGAAAAATTACCTAAAGCTAATAAAAGAATTGAAAGATAAATTATGTATAAACTATGAGGTAGTCTATGAGGCTACACATCATGGACCTTATGTTGAAAAACCGGCTATTTACATTGAAATAGGTTCAGGCCCTGAGCAATGGTCTGACACAAAAGCAGCGAAAATAATTTGTGAAACTATAATTAGTTCTGACTATAAATCAAAGTCAAAAACAGTTTTAGGTTTTGGTGGACTTCATTATAACCCCCATTTTACCCGCATTGCATTACAAACAGACTTTGCTTTTTCACACATGTGTCCAAAACATGCATTGAAAGTGATAACAAAAGAGTCTGTTGAAAAAGCCATTAATGCAACATTAGAAGATGTTGAGGCATTTGTTGTTGAAAAAAAAGGCCTTTCAACAGAGAAGAAACGTATTTTGTCAATACTGAAAGAATTTGGACTAGAAATTCTAAAGACTGATGAAATCAGATGATAAATTAAAAACCATAGTTGTAATTATTGAAGCTGGAGTCTTCCTTTGCCAAGCGCCTCACTTGGACTTTTAGCACCCATTAAAAAAAGAGCAACGCGGATTTCATCTATTATTTTCTTTAAGTAATTTTCTACCCCTTTGTAACCACCCTGGTTTTGAGCTTTTAGAACAGGTAACGCAATGCCTGCTATGTTAGCTCCGAGCACGAAGCATTTAACTGCATCCACACCAGAGCGTACACCACCGCTTCCAATAATAGGTCCTTTGAATGCTTTTCTGCATTCCACTATGCTTGTAGCAGTAGGAATTCCAAAATCCCAGAATGGTTCTCCAAAATAGTTTTTGCTGCGTAAGTATTCTATTGCAGTCCATGATGTACCACCTGCGCCTTGTACATCAATTGCTTTTATCCTTGTTTTGGCAAGTTTTTGTGCAACCTCAAAAGATATGCCATGACCAACTTCTTTCACATAAACTGGTTTTTTCAATCTTTTTGAGATTTCATCTATGCTCTTTAAACAGCTTCTAAAATTAGGAGTACCATCTGGTTGTATTGCTTCTTGAGCTGCGTTTATATGCACTGCTAAAGCATCTGCACCAATAGCCTCAAGAGCACTTTCTATTTGCTCAACACTGTAATTTTTTAATTGTGTTGCACCGATGTTTCCAGCAACAAGAATTGTTGGGGCCACGTCCCTAACATAATAAGTGTGTTTTAGATTAGGATTTTCAAGCATAGCTCTTTGTGAACCGACGCCAAAAGCAATGCCTAAAGATTCACAAGCCTTGGCTATGTCTTTGTTTATCTGCTTTGCCTCTTCTATGCCACCGACCATTCCGCTTACCATAAGTGGGGCTTTAAGTTTTTTTCCAAGAAATTCTGTTTCTAGGTTAACATCGTCCAAATCAATCTCAGGTAAAGCAGAATACTCCAGCATAACCTTTTCCAACCAAGTTGTTTTTCTGCGAAAACTGACATCTTGTTTAAGTGCAATTTCAAGGTGTTCTCGTTTGCGATCTTTGATTGTCATAAGTAAGTTAGTTTTACAACTTTATTTAAATTGTTATTATTTATTCTATTTATTTGTTCTATTAATATTTTTGATAAACAGATCTTTTGAGATCCTTTCAATAATCATTCGATTATCGTGCCTACTTTTTGCCCAAGGATTGCTCTTTTCAAATTACCTTTTTTCTCTGCACCAATTATCTGAGATTTAATTCCTTTCCTAGAAAGTTCCACAAGTTCTTCAACCTTGGAAAGCATTCCACCAGTGACATCAACACCATGAGAACCAGCAAGCATGCTTTTAATCTCATTAAAATTCTTT
>JAWANJ010000019.1:747-16153 GCA_038895395.1 Candidatus Iainarchaeum sp. | reverse complement strand
AAGCAATTAACAAATTCCATAAAAATATACTCCATGCGTCATACTTGAGTAGCAAAAACTTCAGTGAAGAAAAATAAACTGCAAACATGAAAGAGCCACACATTGCAGCTATAAGCCAAAAATTTGACCTTAAGCCATCACCTTTAGAGTTCTTTGATACAAGAATTGATGCTAAAACAATGCTAAAGACGCCAAAAACATTTATAAAGCTGGGCCTTTCTCCTAAAATAAGCACCGCCAACAGTAAAATAAACACCGGAGCGCTTTGCAATACAATTATTACCCTTGAGATTTCTATGCTTTTTACTATTTTATAATAAATTAGTCCGCCCAATAAGCTCAAAAAAGTTGAGAGAGAAAGTAACAAAAAAGATTGGTGATCAAGCAAGGCAGGTGGCCATAGAACTAAGGCTAAAAACAAAACCGGTGCGAAAAAAACATTACAAGCAACAACGCTTAAAAGAGGATTTTTTACATACTTTTCTACTAGGAGCTTGTCAAATATATTTGAAAATGAAAATAAAAAGACGGCTCCAATAATCAACAAAAGCCAAAGCATTAAACCAACTATCTTGAAAAGTTTTAAATAACATAAACCCTTTTTCCAACAACATTAGGAAATAATTTAAATACTTCCCCAACCTATTTTTAGTAGTCGTAGGTGTCGGTATGATTCAAATCGACAAGATACAGTCTTTTCAAGCTGCTGTTCGTGCAATCTCTAGTTTTATTTCTGAAGCAAACTTTCGTTTCAATGAACAAGGTCTTTCCTTGAGAGCTATCGATCCTAGCCAGATAGTACTGGTAAGTTACACCGCTAGCAAGGATTTCTTTAGCAAATTTTCTGTTGAGCCAACCCTTATCGGGCTTGATATGGAAGAACTTAATAAAGTTGTGAAAAGAGCTTCTATTTCCGATGTCATATCTATGGACATAGAGGACTCATACTTAAACATAAGTATTTCTGGAACTTTAGAGCGAAATTTCAAACTTCCCCTAATTGACGTGCTTGAAGAAGAACCAGAGGTTCCAGAACTTCAGCATGATGCAAAAGTAGACATTCAAGCCAGGCTGCTCCAAGAGGCCTTAAAAGATGCAGCTCTTTTTGAAAGCAGCGTTGTTTTCAGGGTGGAGAATTCAAGGCTTTATATAGAGGCAAGAGGTTCTCATGGAATGCTAAAAGCGGAAGCTAAGCAACACGATCTAATAAAAGTAAAAGCAAAATCGAATGTTGTTGGGAAGTATTCTCTTAACTTTTTAGAAAACATAGTTAAAGAAGCAGATCCAAATGAAATGGTTTCTCTAGAGTTAAAAAATGAGGCTCCAATGAAGATAAGTTACAACATAGGCCCAACTAAAATACAATTTTATTTGGCCCACATGATCCTCTAACCAAGGCTACAAGCTTGCTAAATGTTAGAGGAACCATCGCCTCAAAGCTTTTAAAACAAGTTTGTAGAGATGCTTTTTTTATGGTGGATTTTCCTTTAGAAGAGCTAATATTCTGCGCAAAATATCCTTTTTCAAGAAGAGCAAGGAATGTTGTGCAAAAAATCAATCCAGCTCTGGATGAAATAAGTCCACAAATTAAAGAGCTTGCAAAGTCAATATTGAAAAATGCTATTGCTGGTAAGGCCTACGAAGTCACTACCACAAAGGATAAAGATGCACTAAAAAGGCAGATATTGGCTTATCATGTAGCAAAGATCATGGTATCGCTGTTGAACAATGAAAAATATTCTTTTTATTTTGGACGCTCATTTCAAAAAAGCACATTTAATTTTTTAAATGAGTCAAAAAGAGCAGACACTTTGAGTCCAGAACTAGAAGCCCTAGCAAATGATTTTGGAATAAATTTTTCCTCAAAGAACGTTGGTGGAAAGATATACATAAGGGTGCCACTTCTTGATTTCTTAAGTGCGCCAAGTAAGGATGAATCTTTAAAACTTTTAAACCAAAACGTCTACCAAGGCATGGTTTTTCTTGATGAGAACCGCTTTGCAAGGTTTTTGGCTGAAAAAGCAATGGTTGCTGTTTCATCACAGCTCGTACTAAAGGAAGAAAACGTGCCATTAGACCTAAAAGAACTTGCCTTTGAGTCCTTGAGTGAGTCAATTGCTAGCAAAAAAGAATCTAAAACATCTGGTGTAAATCTTGAGGCAATGCCTCCTTGTATGGATCGGCTTTATTCAGATATAATTGCAGGCAGGAAGCTTTCCCATATGGAAAACTTTGCTTTGGCAACATTCCTAGCAGCAATAGGTTTTAACGAAAGCAAGCTTCTGGAAGTTTTTTCTCACGCACCTAACTATAACGAAAAGATAGCTAGGTACCACATTTCCAGGATTTTGAAAGGAAAGCAAGGCAAGAGCTATAAGCCATTGTCTTGTTCAAAGATGCAAAGCTATGGCTTTTGCGTAGCCAATTGTGGAGTAAACAACCCTCTGAGCTATTATCGTAAAGCTCTTGTTTCAAAACAGGTGGTAAATAATGCCACAGCCAAGCCCTGAAGAGGAGTTTCTAAAAAATGAATTTAAACAGTTTTACTTAGCAAATGAGATAAAAAGCATACCACAAATAGAACAACGAGAGTTTGGCATTGGCGCATATGGAAAGAAGATAACAAAGAGGCATATGAGCTTTTCAGATTATTCTGATCTAAACTTTTTTTTAAGAAATGAGGTGCCTCTTTTTATCTCATCTTCTGCAGCATACTACAAAGATCCTTCAGCAAGACCAATGGAAAGCAAATTGTTTTTAGGTTCTGATTTAGTATATGAATTTGATGTTTCGGATATAAACTCTGACTGCAAAGAAAACCACGATTTTTGGTTGTGCGAAAAATGTGGAAAAAAATACGCTGTGTTGTTAGAAGCTTGCAATGAATGTCAAGGCAAACTTATACAGTATAAATTTCCCTGTAGCAAATGCGTAAACGAAACAAAAAAGCAGACCCTAAGGCTTTTGAACATATTGAGGGATGAACTTGGCTTAAGCTCCAACATTTCCGTTAACTTTTCTGGTAATGCAGGTTATCATGTGCACATCAGAGATAAAAGCATAAGGAATATTTCAGCTGAAGCACGTTTGGCAATAGTTGATTATATAACAGCCGAAGGATTTTCATTTGAGAAAAGCGGTTTTAATTTTGATGATCTTAAATGCCCACCTATTCATGAAGCAGTTGGATTAAGAAAAAGGGTTTTGGATAATCTCACAAATTTCATCCTAAACGCAAGCTATGATTGGCTTGTGCAATATGGTTGTGTCTCTCTGACAATGAGCCAAAAGCACGCTGGTAAGAATCTTGTTGCTAAAATAATTGAAAAAAGAAAAGAAGTTGCTGAACAGCTTAAAAGAGGCCTATTCTATACCATAGGTTCCAACAAGGTAGCTTCTGCATTTTGGAAAGCTCTTGCAGAAAAGGCAGTCAGTGAAGCATCATTGCCAATAGATAGGCAAACATCTGTTGATATTTACAAAATAGTTCGTGTGCCAGATACATTGCACGGTTCAACAGGTTTTATTGCAAAGACCATTGAACTAGCAAAAATTGAAGATTTTAATCCTTTTGAGCATGCTTTGGCTTTTGGCAAAAGGCAAATAAAGGTTTTTATTAGTAAGGCACCAGAATTTAAAATAGATGGTGAAAAGTTTGGTCCGTTTGATAACGAAGAAGCTACATTGCCTGAAAATGCTGCGGTTTATCTTGTGGCTAAAGGTGTTGCAAAAATAATGTGACTTTGAGGTGATCCAAATAGATTTTGAAGAATTGCGTAAGATACATAGGCAAGAGAAAAATAGCCAGCAGCTTACGCCATTGAGTGAAGATTTTTTCAACGAGCTTAAGAATTACCTAGATGAAAAAAGGAAAGAATATCTAGAAAGCTTAGGTAGCGGCGCTACCCCTAGCGAGGACTTCATTAATATTCAACGCATGGCAAGGGAGATATTCGAAATAAGGCAAAGGAAAATAATTAAAAAGGCTTTTCATGCTGCTATGGGCTCCGAAGATAACGAAGAAGAAAAATTAAGCGGCGATGAAAAAAAACTTTTTTGCAATATATGCAAAGTTGTTTCTGAATATCAGAAATCTATTGATAAGATATTTGCAGTAGAACCAAAGAAAAAAACTAAAGATAAGCATTTAAATACAATTTTGGTTGAGATTATAGAAGATGTGCCTGCTTTTGTTGGTTCAAACATGCAGGAGTTTGGACCATACAAAAAAGGCCAAAAAGTTGAGCTTCCAGAAGATATAGCTGACATTTTAATATCTAGAAAAATTGCTGTAAAGGAGTGATTCTAATGGCAAAAAACTTTCAAAAAAAATACGAACCATTTTGGCGAATAAAGTGCAATAAATGTGGCAATGAGCAGGTTGTTTACTCGTGTGCTTCAAGAAAAATTAAATGCAACGTATGCAGCGAGATACTTGCAGAGAGCACCGCTCATAGGATAGTGCTTAAAGAAGCTAAAAAGCTTAGGGAGTATCAGAGTGTTTGACACTATTGAAAAGCATAAGGTGATGTTTTGGAAAAATGGCCTGAAAAAGATGAAATTGTAGTTATAAAAATAACAAAGGTTTTGCCCTATGGGGCTTTTGCGGAGCTGCTAGAGTATCCTAACATTCAGGGTTTTGTTCATGTATCGCAGGTAGCATCACGCTGGATAAAAAACATAAGGAACTACGTAAGACCACAACAGCTAAGGGCTGCTCAAGTAATAAAAGTTGATAAGGAAAAACTTCAGGTTGACCTCTCTCTAATAAAAGTTTCAGAGTCGCAACAAAAAGCAAAGATAGAAGAATGGCAGCAAGACAAGAGAGCAAAAAAGATCTTAGAAATATTTGCAAAGCAACATAACATAAACTTTGAAAAGGCTTGGGAAAAAATAGCAAAGCCATTAATTGAAAAGCATGATAGTTTGATGAACGCTTTTCAGGAAGCTGTAACAGCTGGCAAGGCAGCTTTGGAAGGGATACCACAAGAGTATGTTGATCCTTTATTGGAACATTTGAAAAAAAGCATAACAATTCCAGAAAAAGAGGTTTCTAAGACAATAAAAATAAAGAGCTATAAGCCTGACGCTATCCTCACTATAAAGAAGGTTTTTAAGGACCTTTTAACACAAGAAAAATACAGTAAAATAAAGGCCGCCTATGTTGGTGGTGGAAAATACTTGGTTTCTAGTAGGGCCACAGACTATAAAAGTGCCGAGCGTCTGTTGGATTCATTTGCAGAGGAAGTTGTAAAGGGTATTGAAAAATCTGGAGGTACAGCCTCTATAGAAAAGCAAAAGTAACTTTGTGCGTGGTGTTTTGCAATGAATACAAAAGTTGAATTTGTATGGAAAAAAAGGAAACTGAATGATGCCATAATGTTTACAGGCCTTCCAGGCATAGGATTAGTTGGCAAGATAGCTGCTGACTATGCATTAAAACAGCTAAAGGCAGAAAAAATTGCTAACATCTATTCTGACTCATTTCCCCCAAGCGTTTACATAAGCAATGGGATTATCGACCTTATCAAAGACGAATTATATTTGTACAATTTTAAGAACAGAGACTTTTTGTTTTTGGTAGGCCCGGTGCAGCCAGCACTAGACCCAAGGATGTCTAGCTTACAAGACCATTATGAGTTTGCTGAAACAATTGTTAAAACAGCCAAGGAACTTGGTGTTAAGGAAATATACACACTTGCGGGAATAAATATAGGTGATGCACGTATAAATCACGAGCCACGTGTTGTTGTTGCAGCAACTGACAAAAAGATTCTGGAAGAGTTCAAAAAGCTAGGTGCCAAAACAGGGATGAACAATGGCTTAATATCTGGTGCTGCTGGTTTGATACTTGGAATTGCAGCTAAGCACGAAATAAAAGGTGCATGTTTAATGGGTGAAACAAGCAGCAAGCTCATATATGGTGATCACGGCGCTGCGGAAAAAGTTTTGCAGCTGTTAATCAAGCGCTACGGTTTTAAGATAGACATGAAAAAAATAGCAAAAGAGGCAAAAAACATAGATAATGCTTTTAAGCAAATAATGAATGAGCTTTCGGCAAAAGCCTCTGGGGAAACATCAAAGGAAGAAAACCCAAGCTACGTTAGATAAAAATTCATAAAGCCAAGTTCAATTAGAATTCAGATAATGTTTTTTGTCCTCGAAATGTGGTGTTACATTCTAACACATCTTTTAACTCTAAGAATTTTAATTCAAGTTCTTCGCGAGATGAACATATTATGGGCTCACCGTATTTGCCGCCACCACCACCAATGTATAAAACATTTCCTTCTCTGAAAGCTGCAAGTTTCTTTGCAACCTTTTCATTTATTTTTTCAATTTCGTTTAGCTCGGCATCTATGAGTACCTTTATTTCTGATCCAAATGTGCTAACAAGCTCTTGCCAAAGCACTTGCACAGCTTCACTGTTTATATCTTGGGTATTTAGTGCTATCTTTATTATTTCAGCTAGTGGTATTATGTGAAGGTATGGTGGTCTAAACTTTGGATGAATTTCTTCTCTAAAATTTGCTAGCTCCATTATTCGGTCTCTAACACCTCTCTTTATAGTGCCTTTACATCTTGGACAGCGCCAATTTAAACTCCTTGCGCTTTCAATCGAGTATTTGGAATAGCATTTATTGCACGCTGTGCAATGGTACTTGCCTTCTCTTGGATCAAGTCCAACATTGAGCTTTATCTTTTCCTTCTCACTTTTAAATATTTTCTTTAATTCTTCAAAACATGGCTTTTTCATCTCTATTCGCGTAAATTCTCTTCCAAGGCGGTGAGGCCACGGAGAATGAGCATCACTGCAGGTTAGGAAAACCAAATCATGATTTGCAGCTATGAGATCAGCAAAATAAGAATCAGCGCTAAGGCCAAGCTCCATGAAAAAAACTTCGTTGCTATAGTTTTTATAGCAGCTTTTTATAGAATCAAAATGTGAATATACTGAATAATATGGAGTAAATGCATGTGCAGGTCCGATAAGCCCATCTGCTTCAATTATTATTTCAGCAAGCTTGTCGCCGGACAAATTTAACGAAGGCCTTCCAAAACCATTGCCATCAAGCTTACCATATTTGCACAATACTTTTCTTAGATTTTCTGCAGTTTCTATGTCTGGTAAAAAAAAGATGTGATGAACATTGTCAGCATCATTTATTTCGCCACCAATAATATAAAAAACATCGTGTTTTTTGTCCTTAAAGCAACCATCTTCTTCAACCAAACTATCCTTGATATGCTCAAGCCATTCCTTGTTGAGCACATCGCCTGTAGCTAACAGATTCAAACCTTTTAATAGGGCTTGCCTTGATATTTCAGGTATAAGCATATTTTTGCTAACACCACCAGAATATATGCCATGAATGTGCAAATCGCAATCGTAGGCTTTCATTTCATCACTTAGAAAATTACTTAATAAGAATGTACAAAAAAAGTTATTAAAGGAAGTCCTTTAGGATTTGATTACATGAAAGAAGCAAGGTTTTATGCTAAGCTTGATGATGACAAAGTAAAATGTACAGCATGTAGCAGATACTGCATAATAGAACCAAACAAAACAGGTTTTTGTAGGGTCCGCAAAAATATTGAGGGAAAACTTTACTCATTGGTGTATAACAAGGCTTTAACTCAAACACCAGATCCAATAGAAAAAAAGCCAATATTCAACTTTATGCCAGGTACATTTTGTAGCAGCATAAGTACCTTCGGTTGCAATTTTAGGTGTTTGTTTTGCCAAAATTTTGAAATATCACAAGAGTTTGTCGAAGATGATATCCAAGCAATTGAAGAAACAACACCTGAAGAGATAGTAGAAAACACTTTGGCAAGAGAGTTGCAAGGAATATCCTATACCTATGTTGAGCCAACAGTTTTCATTGAGTATGCAATCGATATAATGAAGCTTGCAAAGAAAAAAGGTCTTTACAATGTTTGGGTTAGCAACGGTTATATGAGTGCTGAATCATTGGAAGAACTAGCGAAATACTTAGATGCAGCAAATATTGACCTAAAAGGAGATGAAAAGTTTTACAGAAAATTGTGTGGAAACGCAGATGTAAAAATAGTTAAAAATAATATAAAGGCCCTGTGGGAAAAAGGTGTGCATGTTGAAGTCACAAATCTTGTAATACCTTCACATAATGACAGTTTAGAAAGCTTGAAGGATATTGCAAATTTTGTGGCAAGCATAAGCAAAGATATGCCACTTCACTTTTCCCGCTTTTTTCCCCATTACAAAATGCTTGAGGTTCCACCAACACCAATACAGCAGCTAAGGTTAGCTTATAATGTTGCCAAAGATGCCGGACTTAACTATGTTTACATAGGTAACGTGCCTGAGCAACAGAACACTTATTGTCCAAAATGCAAAAAAGCAGTTATAGAACGCGTTGGTTATAGGATAAAAATAATTGGTTTAAAAAAAGGCAAATGCACCTACTGCGGGTATGATTTAAAAATAAAGATGCTGTAGTTATTGCAAATAATAAGCCAAATAAGCAATTATTTAAATAATTCCAAAAAACTTTAGCAAGAGCAACGTTCCAACACCAGCTAAACCAAAAATTGCACTTATTATCAAACCAGCAAAGAAAGGTAGCTCTATTCCAATAAAATAGGTTATTATGGCCCAAGCTATTAGTCCAAGAACTGAATTGATTATTATTTTCTTTATAAAAAATATTATGAAAATTGTGGCAATTAGAAAAACTATGCCAAAAACTAGAATTTCAGGTTTTCCAACAAAGCTTTTTATTGTTTCCCCTGTGTTTTGCACAGTAGTTGATCCAAAATCAGTGAAACTTTGAAAAACTTCCAATGGTATTGTAAAAAGCATAAAAATTAACAAACAATTAGTCATATATAAAATCTCCTAAGAAGTGTTTTAAAGTGTTTTCATAGGTAGTTTCTATGTGGTGGTGTTTTTCAATGGCGCTAATAAGCTGGCTTCAAACAAAAATAGCAAAAGAACTTGTTGAAGGCCCAATGAGTATTCAAGAGCTCTCAAAAGCTTTGGGTGAAAATCCACTCAAAATTGAAAAAGAGCTTAAAGAAATGGAATCGTTAAAACTTGTGAGTGAAAAAGCAGGCGTTTTTTATATTTCTGAGGAAATAAAAAAGCAATTTCTTAACCGGCGTGAGTTAGTAGAGCAAGAAAAGCCAAAAGTAGACATTCAGGCATACATCGAGGTAAAGGGGTTAGACAAAAAGGCGGCAATTAAGCAAATGAAGGAAATTGAAAAAGCAATTAGAGCTCAGCAGTCTTTTGCAGTTTATTCAATTGAAACAATTACTCCTGAAAAACAAGGGGATCTATATATAGGTCACCTGGATGTTAGCATAGGGTTTAAAAGCATAACAAGCTTGGTGCAATTTATGTATCTTTATGCTCCAAGCGCTATAGAAGTAATAAGGCCTGCTAAGTTGGAGTTCACCGCATTCGATTTTCAAGAAGCTTTAAATCAAATGTCAGAGTTTATATTCAAATATAATGCTTATCTAGAAACACACTTTAAAAAAGCAGAAATAGACCGATTTTACAGTTTACTGTTCCAAAACAAGGCATTTCAGACTAACAAGAAATAGTCAATGGGTTTCGCAAATTGACGAAACAAATTTCAACAATATATAGAATTTTTTACCTTAATTAACCTGCCTCACATTTGTTTCTACGCCCTAAAACGAAAGATATTTAAATAAACCACAGCATACTAAAAATAAAGCCTTCTCCAAGTTTTACTTGTGAGATGGCTAAATAAATTAAGGTGAGGTGAAAAAAGATATGAAAAAAATGAATGTAAAGAGACTTGCGGCTTTGGGTGCTGGAATAGCACTACTTGGAACTGCTTTGGCTCCAGTTGTCTCGGCAATTACTTTGACAAGAAGTGACGTTATAAACGCAAACGGTGCTCCAGTTTATGAGATTGTTGTTGGTGCAAAAGCAAGCAATGATGCGTTGTGGGCTGGAAACATTGCTGCAAAGCTAGCACAGCTTGCATATACTACTACACCAGTAACATGTACGGTTGACAGAAGCACAATAGGAACAGGCGAGGAAGTAAAACCACAGCCATCACTGAGCGATCTTAGCGTAGAGCTAGTAATTGGTGGCGAAACAACATATGGTGAAGGCACAGCATACATCTATGATGACAGTTATTTAGACTCTATGTCTGCTGAATTAGGTAGCCCACTCGAGCTAGGCAACGCTAAGATATCAACCCTAATAAACGACTCTTGGAGCTACACCTACAACGGTGCAAAGTATTCCCAGACTGTCAAAGAGTTCATATACGTTAATCCAGACGCAAAGTTTGAAACAAACCGCGAAGTAAAAGATCTAGTGCTTTACATGCCAAAATCAGAAGACTTCAAGTACGTTGTTACTTTTAGCGCCGGGGTTCCTTTAAACTTCCAAAAAACTGATAGAAACATCATAACAGTGCCATTCTTCGGTAAAAAGTTAACTGTGTTAAGTACAAACGCTGATGGTACAGAGATAACCTTGATAGACGAAGCTACAAAGCGCACATACTATGCTGGTGAGCAGAATATAACCGGCTTAGTTGGAAAGGGCGCTTATGCAGGCAAGTCGCTAGAAATAAGATTTGTCACACTGACAGAATTCTACCAGGTCGGTGGCACAGAAGCAATCAAATACATGGGTAAATTTGAGCTACTCGATCCAGAAGGTAACGTTATTGCAATAAAAGACGATGTAAAAGCAGGTGACTTCCTTGAAGAAGCCTTCTTTGTAAACGGCGAGTACCCATTAGAAACCTCTGTTTACGTGCATTCATTAGGTAAAGAAGTTGTTACAGGTAAAAACTATGCAGTTATAACAGTTGGTACAAACACAATAAAGCTTAAAAACAACGACAAGTACCCATACGACGAGAGGGTTACTTCATCAAGCGAGAAATACTGGCTTGCAAGGCTAAATACGGACACAAGGACAATAGGTGGTGAGTCTCAGGATGCAATAGTGAGTATTGAAATCTACAACAACGCAATTGAGGGCTACAGCAAATGGGACAGAAAGATGCCAATATATGCAAAGAAAGACAGCTTGACAGGTAAAGGCGATAAAAGTGAAGCTGTATTCTTGAACGGTGAGCCAAGCAGCGCTTTAGGATATGGCTTTGCTAAGGTTGTATTCCAAGGTTTCAAGAGTGAAGCCATGACAGAGTTAAAGATCAAAGACCACAAGATTTACTACAGAGATGATGGTGACACACAGCACGAGATTCCATTGTACATAGGTGGCCTTGACAGTGCCACAGAGGAATCCTTTACATTTGACAAACTTGGGACACAGAAGTACTACTTCAGAATAAACACCGATGAGAATTGCTTCCAGATCTCTGAAGAACCATTTAGAAACTCTGAATTTGATCCTGCAAAATGTGGCGTTGCTGGTACAGGATACTACACATATGTTGCTGATGATGTTGGTGCTAGTACCCTGACACTTACAGGTGATAATAGCGCTGAATACGAATATGAGTACTATTACTCCACCAAAGACAACGCAATCTGGCTCTTATTTGCTGACCAGACACTTACGGGAAAAGGCGGCTACGAGCTTGAGTTTGTTGGTACACACACTGACGAAGACCTAGATAACGGTGTAGAAGTCCCCTATTACTTGCCTAACGAGTATGACCTTGGTGGAGGTAAGAGTGGCGAGTACTATACAGCTGTCTTTGTTCTGACAGAACCAGACAGTGCTGGTGATGGTACAATTTACATTGACACTGAAGACGGTAGCTTGGCGCCTTTTGGAAATGCAAACTATGATGGTAGCGGTTCAGAGTTTGAGTATTTAAACAACGACACTGGACAGAAACTGAACCTTACACAGTACCAGGCATCAACAAATGTACAGACAGCTTACTCTGACTACGGTAGCAAATACGACATAAGCGAAGACTACTTCCACGCTTGGATCCCAGATAAGAGACGCTACATCAGGTTTGACGTAATTGGACCAAAAGGCGAAGGCTCTGAAATTGTTGGCGGTGAACTTCTAGTGTTCAAAGAAGGCGAAGAAAAAGTTACTAGCGCTGGTACAAGGATAACAGTTAAAAAGGTAAACTACACTCTCTCAGTAACACCAACAGTTTGTCCAGCAGGTGGCGTAGTAATAGATAACATCAAGGCAAATCCAAACATTAGCAGCGCTAAGAAGATCGTACCAGTGGAGCGCTTGGTATACAAAGACTCCGAGCCATTAACAGGAAAGCCAAAGATAATAATTGGTGGTTGGAAAGTCAACCGCTACGCACAGGACATAACTTTGAGCGACGGAAAAACAAAGCTTACTGAGAGATTGACAGCTCCAGGTGACAAAGTAGTAGAAAAGCTGAATAACGGCGACATAATTGTTGCTGGTTATACAGCAGCAGACACAGAAGCAGCCGCAAGAGAGCTTATTGCAGAGTTGCAGAGGTTGTTAGAGTAAATAAAAAGAAAGGCATAGCCTTTCTTTTTCTTTTTTATTTTATATTTTTTAGCTTATTCTTAGTCATGGGCTGTTGCCGATGTTCTAAACAACAGTGTTTTAAACACTGCTTATATTAAAAAAATTGATGATTAGCGAAAGATTCGATAAGATAAGTGCAGCTAAGAGCTTTCAAAATGCATTGCTTTTACTCTTGTTTCTCAGTGCGCTGTTTGTGGTAATAATAGGTATTACAGATGCTTTTGATGAGATAAAAAATACCGACTTTTTATTTCTTGTTTCATCTGTTGCCTTCTATGTACTTTCTGTGGTAGTTTGGACAATTGCATGGACAAATCTAATAAGAAAAGAACACTACTTAAAATTTTACGGTGCTATAGTTTTAGGCCTGTCTTCAATGTTTGCGTCTCTCACACCGATGCAATTGGGCACCGACGCATTAAGGTCTTATCTTCTAAAGCAGCGTTACAAAGTTCCTTTTTCTAAAGGCATAAGTGCAAGCATGCTTATCAAAGGAACTAAATTTTTGACACTGGTGCTTTTTTTTGTAGTTATTGTTTTTGTTCCAATAGTGAAACTTAATCTTACAGCAACAGTTATTGCCATGTTGTTGTTGGGCCTTTTAGTGATATCTGTTGCATCACTACTTTTCCTTTTACCATTAAGCAGAAGAGCGTCATCTTCAATGATACGCTTTGTGCAAAAACTTGCAAAAAGATGGAAAACCTTTCAGAGCATTGAGGTTTTTTTAGGAAGTTATTCTGCATACACTAATGAAAGAGCCCCAACCCTGATAAAAACTTTTGGATTTTGCTTAATAGCCTTTTTATTTGAGTTTTTATCTTTTTCTTCTGCCTTGCTTGCTGTAAATGTGTTTATGCCAGTTGAGAACATGTTTTTCTTTTTTGTTATTATCGCAGTACTGGAAAGAACACCATTTTTACCCCGTGGCATAGGTCTTGTTGAATTAACAAGCTACGTGTTCCTTTCAACTGGCTCTTTGGCCATTTTGTCCAAACAGCAGATAGTTTCCTTTATAGCGGTTTTAGATCTTGCAAGAATAATTATACCTACTGCTATCTCTTTGCTTATGTTCTCGCTACTGCAAAAAATTAGACTATAATAAAAAATAACACATACCAAAATGCGCAGTTTAATATTACACAAGTTAGCATCATTGCCACTACTATGGGCTCCCTTTTTGGCCCAAAAATAAGAAGCAACATTTTGGCAAAGTCAAGCTTTCTGCTCTGTGGAACGTCCAATGTACCATCGCTATTAAGAACATAAGGCAATTCTTTCTTTTGGCTTGGATCCTTTGGATTTGTGATCATTTTAAGCGCAAAATCAATCATGTGTGGTATAAAAAATAGGAAAGTCAATATCATGAGTGGAAACGATTGTTGCATAATAACAAGGCCAGCTATTGCCGAACCTATAAGCAGAGTTCCAGAGTCTCCAGGAAAGACCTTTGCAGGATATTTATTGTAAATTAAAAAGGCCAAAATTGATACAATAAGAGGCAAAGCTGCAAGAAAAACAATAGTTTTGCCTGTTGTACTAAAAACAACTAAAGAAACAAAAACTAGTATTATCAAGCCGGAGCCAGCTTCCACACCATTAAGTCCTGCAAATGTGTTTTCAAAACTTGCAATACCCGCAAGGTAAAGTGCTGCAAGAACAACAAGTAACAAGTTGTTTCCGAAAAATATAAAAGAAAAAAGCAATGATATAACACCAATAATAGCCGCTCTAATACGCCATGGAATTGCCTTTGCAGTTGTTTTATGTTTCATGTCATCAGCATAGCCGACTAAAGAAAAGCCACTTATCATAACTGCCCAGGCAATAAAGGCAGTATCCTTTTCTATGATAAAAATAGAAACTGCAACTAACCATAACGGAAAAAGAAGTGCAATTCCAGTGCTTTCAGGCAGTGCTGGTTTATGAGCCTTGTTTATATCTATGCCCCTTATACCAATTTTTTTGTTATGCTCTGCTATTTTTCCAACCAAATAATAAGTTGCTGTAAAGCAAACCAAACATAACGCAAATATAATTAATTCTAGCAAGCCAACACCTTTCTATTTTTTGTCAGATAAGGTTTAAATTGCGAACTAATACTAGTTTTAGACTACCTCCTCTAACTTCATTATTTCTCTGAGTACAATTGTTGCGTAACAGCCTTTTTCAAGATCAAATTTAATTGTACAACGGCTCTTACCATTGAAGAATTCATCATATTCTGTCGAAATTAGCGTCATGTTTTTTGGAAACATTACTATCTTTCTTCTTGCACCCGCACTTGAACATTCTTTGAGGCTTTTAACCTTAAACATAGAAAAGTCAATGTTTTCTTCACTCAAAACTTCCCTTTCTATTTTTCCTATAATCCCCGGCGTAAAGCTTGAATCGTATCCAGGTAAAAGCCCTAAAGCAACACCATCTTCTGTTGGTTCATTTTCCTGTGGTTTAAGCCCAATACCTGCACTTATCCTTTTACTTATTATTTTATTGAAAAGATATGCCTGATAAGCGTGTGTGAAAAGAAAGGTTATTTTTTTTGGCAGTTTTCTCAGAGCTCCAACATAGTCATTGTTATTGGAAATCAAGTGATGAAGTAATATTCTTTCATACCTGTATTGCTTCGGAAATTTGTCTAATGCACCTTTAAGATCGTTTTTTGAAGCAAGCAACCTCGCTTCTTTTACATCTTCTCTTTCCTGAGGTGATGCTTCGCAAAGGTAAAGCATAACAGCTTTTTCATAATTGCCCTTTATTATTTCTCGCCCAACAAAATGGCTTATTTTTCTTATCCCACCAAAACGCTGGGAACCAAAATAGTTTGCAATGCCATTTTTTATTTCATCTAAACAACAATTAACGCGTCTTTCAATCTCTTTTGGCTCAAGATCAATGTTTCTTATCGTCACA
>JAWANJ010000019.1:0-722 GCA_038895395.1 Candidatus Iainarchaeum sp. | reverse complement strand
CCAAATCTATTGCATCATTGGCCCAAAAAGCATTTTTTAGAACCAATGTGTTTGTACCAAAGGATCTTAGAAGCTCCAAGTTAGGCTTAAATATGCTTATCCTTTGACAAGTGATAGCCCTTTTGTCTTTTATGCCAGCATAGCTAATCCTTTTCGTGCTGCAATGCAAAGTTCTTGCAATCTGTCTTATTGCATCATGTATGTCTCTATTTTTTTTCTGGAGATCAAGCCACAGATAATTTTTACCTTCTGTGTTTGGTGGTATTTCCAAAATTTTTTTGCCAAAGTCTTCTAGTATTACAGCACATTTATATCCATCGTGTAATTCCTCTACAATAAAATCCGCATATCGATGCTTTATTCTTCCACCTATGCCTTCACATTTTGTGGAAAAGTAATCTATACCTGTCATAAACTCATCTGTGTTATCTATAACGTAAAATACCGCCAAGGCCGTTGAATGTTTTCCAAAACTGTTCTCCTTCGTCTGTTTCTGTGCTTATAATTATGGTCTTTGTGCCCATTTTTTCAGCTCTTTTCATAAGAAGCTCAACATAGTCATTTTCTTCCAAAATTTCCATCTCGTAGCCACATTTATCGCATTTCGTGTTTGGTGATTCTTCCTCGTCAATAACCATGGTTTTTTCAAAGTCGCAGTGAGTACATTTTAGGTGATATGCTGTTTTGTTTATTTTTTCGCTAATTAAAAGCTTAGCTATCTT
>JAWANJ010000018.1:0-16497 GCA_038895395.1 Candidatus Iainarchaeum sp. | reverse complement strand
ATATGATAATGTCAATGAAACTTACGCCAAACTTAGAAAAGGCAGTTGAGTTTGCAGCAGATCATGGGGGAGGAAAAATAGCTGAAGAATTTAAGAAGCTAACTTGGGATGTCAGCATGGGAGTTTATACTACTATAACTGAAGGTTTAGATGCATTAGCCTACAGATGGGGTTCATATGCTCCTGAGTTTAAACGTGCTTTGGTACGTATAAGGGCTTCGGTGCTTGAAGAAACTGAAGCAAAAAGAGACTCTGTGTTAAACAAAACCATGGATGAGCTGCTTATAACAATAAAAGAAAGGATGGATGTTTACGCCAGAGGCCTAAGACAGCCCACTGTTGTACTATTTTTTGTTGGAGTTTTATTGCCTCTTATACTTATGATCATATTGCCCATCGGTTCTGTTTTCAGTGGTTTGCCATTAGCTAACCCATTAGTGATAAGTGCGATTTATAATGTAGCAATACCTGCAAGCTTGCTTTATTTTGCTTTAGGTATAATCAAGCAAAGACCGCCTACTGAAGAAGCTCCTGAAATTCCCGATGACTACCCAGGGCTTCCTCCAAAAAACAAAGTTATTTTTGGAAATACTTATGTTGACGTTTGGCTTTTGGTGGGTGTTATTGCTGTTTTTGGTCTTATCGCATCTTACTATTTTCATTTGGAGGGTTTCCCTCCGAAAAGTTTGTTGAAATCTGAATATTCTGAAGCACCGGTGCAAATAATAAGGGCAGACAGAACAGAAAAGGAAGTTTTAGAAAGGAATGGATATCCAGAAAACTACTTCAGCATACCTGATGGTCCATTGTACAAACAATATCTAAACAATTACCTTGAAGAAGGCACCGAAAATGCGGAAAAAAAGGCTGAAACCAGGGTTTTATTTGAGAAAAAAATATTTTTTATGACAAAGGAGAATGACACAACCCCTTACAATCTTTGGTTTGGGCTTATACTTACGTTTTCTTTATGCGTGTTTGTAGCTTTGTATTATCCGGCAAAGTACAAGAGAAAGGCACAGCTTGAGGTCGTTGCAATGGAAAGCGAATTTAAAGATGCACTGTATATAATTGCCTCAAGGCTTGGTGAAAACAGACCTATTGAGGAAGCTTTAAAACAGACATTTGACTTTTTGCCACAAGCACTGATAAGCAGATATGTTTTCTCTAAGACTATAGATAATATAACCCTGCTTGGTATGCCACTAGATGTTGCGGTATTTGACCCAAAGTTTGGCTCAGTGGCAAAAATTCCATCTGAGATCATAAAAACAGGCATGCGTCTTGTTGTTGACGCATCCAGCTTAGGCACGAGCATTGCTGCAAGAACTTTGGCTTCACTCTCGATACAGCTCGACAATACTGAAAAGGTAGCAAAAGCATTGAGAGATATGATAGAAGAAATCACAGTTACAATGCGTACAATGGCTATCATAATTGCACCTGTTGTGCTCGGCATCACTACAGCACTTTTTAAAATAGTCGTGCTGACAATGGCGAGCATTTCACAGAGCATATCTGAAAGCGGCTTTGGCACTGCGGCAGGCGGTTTAAGCTTAACTGGCACAGGAGCGTATGGAAACTTAGGTAGCTTAAGTGAATCATTTGCAAAAGTTAGTGCAGGTGGTTTTGTAAAGCCCGAAGCATTGGCTCATATTGCTGATCCACTTCAGTTCATCATAATAAGTGGAATTTATGTATTTCAGATTGTGGCTATAATAATATACTTTGTTACAATGCTTGAAGAACGAAACAAGCTGCTGCTACGTCTTAACATTGCGAAATACCTGCCTCTTTCATTGGCCATATATATCATCACAGTCATGAGCACAAACGTACTTCTTGAAACTATGACTGCGGGTGTCTAAATGCATAGGGGCTATTTTTGGCCTTTTCGACTTCTCATTGCAGCAATATTTGCCTTGGCAATGCTCACAATAATCATTTCAGCCATAGAATACTTCAAAAACGTACAACGTGCACATAGCTACGAAAGGTTTGAGAGTGGATTTAGAAACGCATTAAATGCTGCAAGCAGCGATCCAGCGTATGGTTTAGTGCTTGAAAAGGATTTAACACTAGTAGGCACTATTACAGTAGGACAATTTGCTGAAAAATATGATATCTCAAGAGATTGCATAGAAATGCAGGCATTTGGTGGTACAAAAATAAGAGTTTCGGAAGATCAGAGAAAAGTTGAGATTGAAAAGGAAATAACAATTGACGTTTATTTTCAGTGTATAAGATATAATGTTGGTGAATGTGAAATAAGATGCTATATTGCTTTTGGCAGAAAACCTGATTTGGATTGATCAAATATACAAAAGGTTTAAATATAGGAACAAATATTGTTATGAAGTAGTAATGTATGGTGGGGTGAAAAAATGAAGATTCTCAACTCAAAAGGACAAGCCTTTTCTACTTTTCAGTTGCTAATTTCAGCAATAATCGCATTGGCTATACTTGTAATATTAATGTCTGTGCTAGGCATTATTCCAAACCTTTTTAATATATCCCAAAACCCAGTGGACGCAATGGTGGACAAGATAAAGGATGCTAGAAACAAAATAGCTGTGCCGGTTCATGGTGGTAAAGTTAACTTCACAAGGCAGAACAACACAGTAACCGCAGAGGCTATTGCTAGTGTAAGCAGTGTAGGTCTTGAGAAAGAACAAATATGCATAAGCCCTGGCCAGTTTATGCCACAAACTGAAATTGTTTCAAGAGGTGAGCAGCCTTCAAAAGAAAAGCAATGGACAGCAGCAGAAGATGGTTCAAGACTTATATACAATAGAGACAACATACAAACTACATTTACAGTGATATGCCATTCATCAGCTACAAGGCTTAAGAGCTACATAGAAGAAGACCTCGAACCAAACATCAAAGTAGAATGGATGGACAGCGGTTCCTTTAGGTGCAAGTGTCTTGACGATGATTTCTATAAAGAGCAAACCTGTTGCCTGATAGCTCTTAAGTATTCTAGCTAGTAGGGCTACAATGAAAAAAAATAAGAGCATATCTAAAAAAAAGGCCCATAAGCACCCTTTAGGAAGAGTGTCCTGGCCTGTGCTTAAGAGAGAACTTGTAACCGCATCAAAGTTTCTTTTAGTTTTTGTTTTTTCTTTTCTAATTTTATCTTTTATTTTTTATTCGTTGTTTCTTGAAATTACAGCACACGTCATAGCAATCATTGCAAGCAAGCTGTTAGGTATTTTTGGCTATTCTTCAGAAGTAATACTTGGTGAGCCGGTAATAATTATCGTAAATGCAAAATATATGATTGAGATAAGCTACCTGTGCACTGGGCTATTAGAAACAGCAGTAATAATAAGTGCAATTTTAGCTTCTTTTGGTATTGACCTAAAAAAAAGAGGCCTCGGCGTTATTATCGGAATCATTTTTGTAAATTCTTTAAACATCTTCCGCATATTAGTGACCATTTTTGCAATAACCAACACACAAGATAGTGTATATTTAGAGTTTATACATAATGTGCTTTTTAAAGTTACTCTGTTTGTTGGCATAGCTCTATACTATGCCATTTGGTTTGGTTTAGCCACGAATTTGCTAAATCTTAGAAGAGTTACCTTTTTGCAATTTTTAAACAAAAAAGCGGCAAAAGCTAAAAAACAATAATTATATTAATAACAATAACATTTCTTATCTTAAATTAACCTTTGGGAATTTGAGTGGCCCATATGATAACTGACAAGATAGGCGCCATATACAGTAAGATAGAGGACAAGTGGTTTGCATTATTGCAGTTTCTTCAAGAAAAAGGCATACCTGCTTACAGCTATGCAGAATTTCTTGAAACCAGAGGTATACCTTCACTGCCTTTTACTTTAGCAATTTTTGTGCTTTTATTGGTTTTGATATTAACATTCACTGGCGGCACTACAGCTGTGGATGTAAATCTTACCATTATTGTAAGAGATGATGCCGGACAGTCTCTTAACAATGTTAAAGTTGAGGTATACGATGATAAAGGCAACCTCCTGAAGAGTGACGTAATTCAAAGTGGTTATAAGCTTACATTAAAAGGTGTTAAAGTTGGTACGGCTATTTCAGCTAGAGCCTATAAAGAAGGTTACAAAACTGGTTCTGATGAAACCGAAATAACCTCTGCTGGTTCTGCAACACTTACAATAACCTTAAAGCGTGAGTTGGCTCTTGTAAGTGCAAAGGTCAGGCTGATTGATGAACTAACATCAACCACTGTTAGGAACGCTTTATGCACTGTGAACTTTGATAGAAATACTTTCAATGTTTTACCTGATTCGGAAGGAACATACAATGTGAATGTACCGCCAAGCACCGATGTGGTGCTTAAATGTAGCGCTGATGGCTATGAAGATTTGCAGGAAGCGCTGCGATTTAAAGAGGGGGAAACCAAAGTTATAAAGCTCAAACCAAAGGCGATTTCGGCTAAATTGAGCACGCTGCTTATAAGCGTATATGATGAAGAAACAAGGCAGCTTTTGAAAGGGGTAAACATAAAGATAATAAACACAGCAACAGGTACAACTATTACTGACTATAATTCTCAAACTGGTGACTATAGTGAAAAAATAAAGATGGGAACATCTATCAGTGTGACTGTTGAAAAAGCAGGCTATCAAACATATGTTGAAGAGTTCACATTAAGAACTGAGGAAGTTGTAAAAAAAGTATACTTAAAGAAGGGTGGTTCACAACTCACTGTAAATGTTCTTTCGAAGGAAGGCATAGTGCAAGTAAATGCAGAAGTTTCTCTGTTTGATTTAAATTTCAACTTGATTTCTACAAAAAAAACAGGAGCTTTGGGAAACGCTATCTTTGAAGGGGTTGATCCTAACAAGGATTATCACATCACCGCGTTTAAGGATGGATTCCTACCATTTTTTTCAAGAATACAGGCCGGAACCAAAAGTCTTGAAGTCAGACTTGAAAAGCCGTCAGTTAACAATTCAGCCATTGTGAAAATAAATGTGATAGACAGCATTGGAAATCCAGCAAACAATGCAACAGTGCGTTATTATAGATTAGTAAACGAATATAAAGTTCCATTGGGCATACCGCCAAGAAAGGTGGGCCTTACAGGCACAATAATTGAAACTATGCCTGAAGGTAACTTATTGATAACTGCTGAAAATGAAAAAGAGTATGGTGAAGAAGAGGTACAAATATTGCCTGGTATTGACAAAGAAGTAAACATAAAGCTAATTAGAAAGCCCAACTTTGTTGAACTAAGACTTTTAGACGAAAATGGCTTGCCAGTTAAAGGAAAGCTTACCGTCACAAGCAAAAGTGGAAAAGTACTTTTCAGCGGTAATGTTGATGGTAATGTTGTATTTGACAATGAGATGCAAGACAGCTTTTTGGCAAGGTTAGAATTGCCAGATGGCAGGATAATTGAACAAGAAGTCAGGGTTGGGCCAAACAATACCGCTGAACTAAGAGTTGGCCCCACAAGCTCAGATGTTACAAAACCGACCATAGATTTTATTGGTGTGTTTGACGTACAAGGCAAACAAATAGATGGTGTTGTTGCGGGGGAGTTCGCATGGTTGCAATTTAGTGTTAGTTTTCCACAAGGGATAAAATCAGGAGTTCACGTTAGGGTTGGTTCTGATAGTATCCCAATGGTAGAATCTCAGCAAGTTGGAATTTTCGGCTTTGATGGTAATGTTAGCAGTTTTATTTATGGGAAAAGTTACCAACCACCTTTAGGCGAGCAAAAAGACCTTTCAAACAGAGGCACTGCTAATGAAAGAAACAAATGGGTTGAATTATACTTTGACAATGCACCGTCGCAAGCAGTTGTAGGAATTAAGGTGAAAACTGACAATATAACCAAAGAAAAAGAGTTTGAAGTTCATTATAGAGCATGGAGTGAAATAGGTACTAAAGTTTTCCGTGACCCAACAGATAGTGTTTTGGGTGAAGAAAAAACAAGCACTAAAAAGCAAGCATTGTATGCTGAAACAAAAAAACAAATTATAAAAATATTTGAAAATGAACCTTCTTGCAATACTGGCTTATGCCTAGAGCTTTCAATAATTGACTCTAACAACCTGCGCCTAAATGCTGATGAGTTTTCTGCAGAAGAAAATGGCGTTTATGCCCTTGAAATTACACTGAGTGCAGCCAAGAAAATAAGTGGAGAACTTCTTGTTAAAAGCGAAACCAACAACGTATTGTTTTCTACACTCAGCGAATCTGTTTTATCTTTCAATCCTCAAGGTGATTTTTCAAAGCCTGAGTTAAGGAGCAGTGTACGACTTGATAGCAACACAACTAAAGTGGTGAGGGCTTACTTTAAAAGTTTGGCCTTTGGCAGTGCAACGATAGATGTTAGTTTTAGAGGTACTGACCTGAATGTTTCTAAGCGTGTAAGTTTCAATATAAAAGGAAGTAAAGAACTTATTGTTGAACTTTACAACAATGGCATCATAAAGCCTGGTGAAAAATTAAGGGTGGTTTTAAAGGATCTTACAACAAAAGAGCCAATAAAAAATGCATTTATTTCTGTTGAAAGAGATGGTGAAGTGCTTTTGAGTGTCACTGGAAACGACACTTTAGAAAATGGGGCAAATGGCGTTTACTTGCTTGGAACCGACAAGCTATCAGCTGGAAAGTACGTGGTGAAGATAAAAGCTCAGGGCTACAAAGATGTTTCTTATCCATTGGTAATATCAACTGACAAGGTGCTCCGAATTGAGCCACAAGTGGAGATACTACTGAACAAAGGTGAAAAAGAAAAGGCGATAAGGATAAGACTTACAAATGCTTCTTTTGAGCCAATAGACAACATTGGCTATGAAATAAAAGAAATTAATGGTGATACTAGTGACTTTAATATTTCTGTAAGCTTGCCAGAAAGAATAGATGCCAATAGAAGCATTGACATTGTTTTAAATGTGGTTTATAATGGAGATTTAGAAAAAAGAGCGTATGCCGAATTTGATCTGTCTGTAAACGGCTCTCAAAATCCGGTTGTAAGCACTACCAGCAGAATAAAAATCGCATATAACAAGGAAATACCTTCAGAATGCATAGAGGTTGATAAGTCAGATGTAGATATTCATATGTCAGGCATGCTTGGCTCATCAGAAGTTTTGCCAATAACCATAGCATATAAAAAGGACTCTCAATGCATAAAACCTTTGACATTTACTCCAAAATTGGTAACTGACGACAATAAGATTGCTTTGATTGCACAGCCTTTTACTATTGCTCCGGGTGAAACAAAAACTTTAGAGGCAAGAATAACAAACAACCTAGAAAGAGTTGGCATATTTGAACAAAAGGTTGATGCAACGCTTATCCTAGAATCGCCTGAGCTTACCAAAAGCATATCTTTAAGTATTTACTTTACAGATCCATCGTTTGCGTTGCAGACAAACGATAACATACCTATCTTTATGAGCTTTGATCCAGCAAAAGGGACCTTTGTAGGAATGGCACCCTTGTTTGCCAAAAACTTTGGGAAAAAAGTTATTGAAAACATAAGATGGAGTGTGAAGCCCCCGCAGCAAATAGAAATATATGTGCTCCAAACTGGAAGCATAACTCAAGAACAAGCAATGAATCTTTTGTCTCAACCAGGTGGACTACAAATTCCAACAAATGCGCCTAGCGTGCCTTACATTCAAGGAAATCCAGCAATGGCAAGCACTCCATTTGCGGTTACCTTGGCACCAGGCGAGGAAATGGAACCAAAAACAATACTAGCTACTAGCACTGCAGCAAACCTCACCAGAGGACCTCACAAAGGAGAGATTGTACTCACTGGTACTGTTGATGGAAAACAGTTTCAGAAGGTTGTTTCTGTTTGGGTTATAGTGTCATCGGCTCAATGCATAAAGATTGCTGCCATAGAGGAGCTGTATTTCTCAAGTGAAGATTCCAGCCAGGGTGTCATTTCAAAGAAAATCTCAATAAAGAACGAGTGTGGAGAAGTACTAAGGAACTTTTCCGTGAAGCCTGCAAATCTGGGTAACAATACTTTAACGATAACACTTTTGGGTGGAAAAGACGTAGTTTATCCTGACGAAAGTGTGCAAGCCCAATTAGTACTAACAAAACGTGGGGATTACTTTAATATAGGCAGACCTAATAATATTTCAGTTAGTGGTTTTCTTGTAAATAGTCAAAAGTTTGTGGATTCAAATCCACTACCAATACTAGTGGAGATTGGAAAAAAGCCCGATGTTTTGTCAGGGCCTGTTTATAAGGAAGTTCAGATTCCAGTATGTGATGAACCTTCTGGTTCTACAAAAACAGTGCAATTTCCAATAACCAGTGCAGACATTGGTTGTGATTCTGCTTACTGTGACTCTTGGCAATTAGCTGGGCATATAGTCGAAAGAATAAAAGGCGTCATGCAGAAGGTAGAAAGATTGCTACAACAAAGTGATGCTGCAACAAGTTACCCAATATGCAACCAAGCAGAGGGCTTTTGTAGCTTTTCTGCTCTTGGTATAGTACCTGAAGTATACACTGTTTATATGAAAAACGACTATCTTGGTAAGGAAGTTTTGCAAAGAAGAGTCGAAAGCTCCAAAGAGTTTGCAACATTTGTTACCGAATACTTCCAAGGAGATGTAAGTGACATTGTTAAAAGCGCAACAGGATTTACCACTAGCAAGATCTTCATAACGAAACCTTTAATGGGTTGTGGGCGATATAAAATATCAGTTCAAGGAGCAGTGCAAAATATTCAAGGAAGATTGTCGAGAGAAAACTATTTTATTTTAGTAAAAGTTGTTGAAGATCTAAAAGTTACACCTGAGTGCACAATGCGTGTACAAAACATTGCAAATTTCTTGCCAGCAAATAAAGGCCTTAGTGCTGACAGGCCATACAACACTTGGCTTGGCGTTACTGAAGGCTCAGATGCACTGAAACCTGCTGCAGAGCTTCTAGCTCAGAAACTATTTGATGACAAAAGCAGAGTGAACGTTGCATATCAGACAAATAAGCTTAGGGTTTTATTAAGTGACATTGAAGGCAGTGGTATAGCAAAAATATACATACAACAAGTATCTCAGCAACAAGCACAGCCAGTAACTGTTGGTGTTGGCATAAACAAAATGTACGTCACGTTAGATGAAAAGATGCAAAGCGAGATTGTAAACAAAGCTGCTGAAGCAGTTGATCAGCTGATTAAAGGTTCATTCACACTTGAAGGCTGCATTACGAGAGATGAGTCTGCCCTTATAATATCTAAACTTGAATATCGCGGAGACCTTAGCATTGAAACAGCAGCAGAAAGATTGGAGCTCTATTATGGCATACCTGTATGCATGGATATGAATGTTGTTGCTACTACAACGGATTCTGTAGAGCTAAAAACAAGCTTTTCAACTATGAGCGACAACGAAAAAACGGGTTTAGAAGATGTTTGGCTTGAAGTCGATGGAAAAAGGATTTCAGAATATTCAGACAGCCAGTCAGGTACTCCATTGAAACTAGAAAAAGTTGACGAAGAAGGCAAAACATTCAAAAAGGAATTCAAGCTTTGTGTTAAAGCCAATGATGCATACTTTGAATTTGCCGCTGGTAAAAAGATAGGTGTAAAAGCTAGGAGTGCTTTGTTTGCAACAAAGGAGATGCGATCTTGGCGTGAAATAACTCTTGAACTCTGTGGTATACATCCTTATAAACTTATTGAAAAAATGGTCAAAGAAAAGGTTGAACCTGGAAAAAGCAAGGTATTCTACGCCACTGTGGGTTGGAAAGGTGATCCTGATGCTATTGACTTTGCAGCAGCAGCAAGAGCATTAACAGCAAGTGACAGGCTAAAGAAAGCACAAGAGCTAATGGAAGACGTAGGCAAGGGCGGCCGCATAGATGATTCGCCTGTGGGCCAGAAAATATTGGGCCTAAAGCAGCAAGGCTATGGCATCTATTTCGGATCATGTTTCGCAACATCTTTTGTATGCAATGCTGTTGCAAGGCCATGGTTTTTCGTAACATGGCCTGGTTTGTTCTTGGATGTTGCTTTCGATTGTGCGCCTACCTCAATTGGCGGTCTACTTGGCACAACAAAAGGCGGCAGAGGCTTCTTAGCGAGTTTAGGAAAAGTATGGGATAGTGTAAAAAGCATATTCCCTTGGACAAAAAGCAAAACGCCTGACACAGAAGGCGATCTCTCTAATGAAGCCGTTGAAAGCTACCTAGATGATGCCTTGCCTGCAGCCATACTTGGTGAATCTTCAGACTTATTATTAAACGAATTTAGAAGATATGTGCTTGATAAAGGCGGTTATTGGGCTAAAATGCCATTAAAGCAGCTTGGCACACAGCATATTAATACTATCGCTTCTGAGGTATCAAACAGAGCTGTGACTGCCTTACAAACTAAGTACCTTCTAACAGCAGATCCAACTGCAAGGGAAGCATTTACAAACTCATTAAGAAAATCTCTAAAAGATAAGCTGACGGAGGCTTTAAACACAGCCAAGCAAAATCCAAAGATGACACTAAAAGACTTGTTGAAAGATAATGCTATTGTTAAAAAGATCTGGCGCGATGCTGCTGCAGATCCTACTGTGAAAAGTGCTTTCACAAGCAATATTGATTCGCTTGGAAATGATATAAAGGATTTAGTAAAAGATGCTAGTGCAAAGCAGTATGCAAGCATATTCCAAGGAGATCTTAGCAAGCTCGCATCAGAGATAAATCCGTTTTCTTCAGATGTATATCTACCTACAGACGTAGAAATAGCAAATGCTGCCAAAAAAATAGCAGAAAATGCCACAGTGCGTTTAGAACTTGATCCTAGTGCACATAAGCAAATAATAAATGACTTAAAAAATGATTTGAAAGCTAGGTTATCTTACATGAGTAAAGGTAAAAGCAAAAATGTAGTACGCAAGATACCAAAAAGTGAGTTGGACGATGCGATAGGAAAGAGTATTGATATGATTGGTAGAAAGTACAAAAAGGAAATCAGCGAATACTATGGAAAAAAAGCATCAGAGAAGATATTGTCTACAATGGGAGACGATTTGGTAGAGGGGGAGATCAAACCAGGTTTATTTAGGCGTATGTGGGACACGTTAAAGACATGGCAGTTTTGGGGTAGAATGGCAAAAAGCATTGCTTGTGGAGCTGTTTCAAATGCAGCAGGTTATGCCACATATTCTGCCCATGTAAGAGGGGGTATTGAAAACCTTATCGAAAAAGGTTATGTGCCTGAAGCAGGCATTACTATTGGGGATGCTTCACGCGTAGCAAGCAATTACACTGGTCCACCATTGCTCAAAAACAGAACCTACAAAATAACAATAAGCAAGGACGACTATGGAAACATTAGCTATAAGCTTGAACTTGTGGATACGCCAGAAAAAATTGAAGAGATGCGAAAAGCAATATCTCAAAATCCACTTGCTCTATGGCGCGAAGATTGTGCAGAATACAGGGAAAGAGGCGTATCTGAAATGGTCGGTTGTTTAGTACCAAAACCGGAAGAGTATATCAAACCTGAAGAAGTTGTCGCATACTACAAGAACAGTGGAAGTATAAAGGAGGCATCAATTAATTTCAATGTACGTGAAGCTTTGATAATGGCTGCCCTGACAACAAGCTTTGAGAACTTTGAGCCTTGTCCAGTAAAGCGTAAATGGTATGAAGGTGAAGAAAGCGAGGTCAAGCTTACAATAAATTGCGTAGCAAGGCATATAAGCGAAAAACTTGCTGCCAACCAAAACAACATCCGTGCTGCATTTGAGCTCCTCAGCAAAGATAAAACACCAGATAAAGCAAGAAGGTATGCTTTAGACATAGAAGCAAAGTATAATACATGGCGCAGCTATGAAATAGCGTCAGAAGGATGTCCTGGTGGAAGTGCATTAGGCACCACTAGCACTGGGTGATAGATTGAAATGTCATGGGTTCAACTTATTCACTGCACTTTTAGCTATGATAATAGTGGTAACAAGCTCTATGCTTGTTCTTACAATGATACATAGCGAACGAAACGCAAATACATTCGTTGAAAATGCTACTACAGATGCAAGGCTTGAAGCGGTTGCAAGAACTATGCGTACAGATGCGCTCAACTCCTTTAATCATTATGTTAGAGAAGAAATTGAGTACTATACTAGCATGAATCCCATACCGATTGATGACCTAGCAGTATGGGAAGACTGGAATGCCCTTATAAGGTATTTTATACATGGATACTTTGGACGTAGCGGTTCACCAATGTTTGCTTCACAGATTGCAAATAGTATGCCAGAGATGATAAGAAGTTACAAGGAAACGCTAACATACGAAGCTCGATACAAGGTTGATGTTGTTGGAGATGAAGACAAATTAAAGGAAGCCATACTTGAACTTATAATAATTTCTGCTGAAGAAGAAGACTTTATAGAAGTTATTGAATGTGATGGTACACCACAGGGGTGTCCGATAGGAAGTTTCTACATAAATTTACGACTTTCAAAATTAAGTACTGACAAATACGAGAGCTTGCCTAGGCTTGTGGTTAAGGACCTAGTCACTGGGAAAGAAATTAGGGAAATTATACTCCCAAAAACAGACCTCAAGATGTATGTACCTTCTAGAATTTTCAAAGCAATGGCGTATACAAGGTATTTTTTGCATACTGATTTAGTGAATATAAATTCGTCTAATGACTATGGTTATCTATCTCCGAGGATACACAATGAGCTTGATTCTATGGCACTTGGAATTTGTGATTATGGCTATTGTAAACCAAGAGAAAGCCCATATTTTCCACCAACTGCAAGATACATCGATGGTGAAGCATGTCCAAATGTTGGACGTAATCAATTAGAAGCCGTGCAGGGCAACTTTAGAGGTCGCTCATTTGTCTATAACCCATCAGATGATAGAAGCATGAACGAAACAATTGAAAAACTTTTTAAGATCAGAGTCTGCGAGCTATCTGAAAAGCACTTAGCAAAGCTTAGCAGCACAAAGTTTACTATTGCTAAAACTGGTTCAATAGAAGGTGTTGACTGCTATGTCACCTTTGACCGTGTTTTTGCAGAGGCCACTGCTGCAAAAAAGGTTGAAAGCTCACTTCCTGGTCTAAAACCACAAGGCATGCTATCACCTCAAGAACCAAATAACCCAAATGCTTGCCCATTTAACTTTACTCTTCCACAAAACAGAAATCTTGGCTATTATCTTGAAGGTGGAAAAATAAAATGGCCATCTGAAAAAACAGTTCCAATAACCAGAGATTTTTGCACTTCGTTAGCAATATCTGGGCTTGAGCAAAAATTAAGACTATGCCAAGTTCAGGGCTATAGCTGTTGCTCTGAAATTTCTGAAGCTAGTTTTTATATAACATTTATAGAAGGCGATGCAAACTATAAGGTAAACAAGAATAGAAACGTTAAATTCATGATGCAGATACCTGACATGAGCTTTACTGCCTTTAATCCCAACTATAGCTCCGGCTCAGTTTTAACGACTCTTGGATGTGCTCTCGAACACCAACCTGTTGCTCAAAGCTGCAATGCAGACCAGTGGACATGCCAAACATATGAATATCAAGGCACTTTTTATGGGTGTTATCCAAAAGCACCTTAATTTTATAAAAAAAGCAAAATATGCTTTTTTATAATTAAAGATAAGATTAATAAATCACAAGTAACTATATAAAATAACAAAAACATAAAAGAAAAGGTATTCTTTAGGCAAAATTGTGCAAAAACAGGCGGTAAAAATGGCATTTTTGGATACTATTAAAGAAAAGTGGGAGAATTTTCAGTATTGGCTTGAAGAACACCACATTCCAAAACCTGTTTTTTTCTTAATTTTGTTTGTGCTTTTTGTTGCTTTGGCATATTTTTTGTTTACCTATTTTTTTGCAGAAGAGCAAATTTTTTATAATCTTGAAATAACGGTTCTTGACAGTAAAAGAACACCTATAAGCGGTGCTACTGTTACCGTTGAAAGCAAATTTTTTGATAAGATAACAAAGACAACAAATGTTCAGGGTAAAGCTAATTTTGATATTCCTGCAAAAAAAGAGTTTACCGTAGTTGCAACTTATAAAGGAGAATCTAGCTCCATGCAAATGATTTTGGAAAAAGACGAGCAAAAGATACTTGTGCTAGCTGTTGAGGTTACAACATATGCAGACAAAAAGGTGATATTCTATATAGATGACACAACTGAAAAAGCAACCGACGTTAAGGAAGTAGTGGTATCATGTTCAAAGACGGATTGGGTAAGAAGCCTATACGCTTCAAGCGGAGAAGTTTTACTTGAAAAATTGCCAAGCAATTGTGGCACACTAACAGTAAAGGTTGAAAATGAAATATATACCACAACTGATTTGAGCTCTAAGCCTTTTGAAATTAAAGTTCGAAGAACTGCAATGAAAGGAAGTGTTTTAGCTATCATAAAAAATGCTGAAACTGGATTGCCATTAGGTGCTGGTGAAGCAAGCGCTTCTCTAATAAATGAGTTTGGAATAACAATCGATGGTCCTGTACAAACCAGCGCAGCAGGTTCGGTTAGTTTTAAGGATGTTGATCCTGGAAAATATGCTATAAGCGTATCAGGCCTTGGAAAGTACAAAAATGTAATAAGCGAATATAAGGAAGTTAAAGGCTCTGGGCAAGTTATATTTGAAATAAATCTACAACCTGCTGTAAGAGTATACCAAATAAAGGTACGTGTTGTTGACACCAAAAATATGCCTGTAAAGGCCGTACTTGAACTTAGGGATCTAGCAAGCAATGTTATTGTTCAGAACAAATATACTGATGACAAGGGTGAATACATTTTCAACGTTGACGAAGACAAAAATTACAATCTGATAGTAAAAGTTGGCGATTGGACAGAAAACTTTTTAGTTAGACCCAGCGATGCATTCTATGACATAACATATGATGTTTCAAAACTTAAGGATAAAGCTACTGTGATTGTGTTTGTAAAAGACACTGAAGATAAACCTCTTGAAAAGGCTAGGGTTGAAATCTTTACCAAAGACCATGCTTCAACTGGCCTGATCTGTTGCACAGGCGCCGATGGAAGATGCGAATTTGACAACGTGATGCCAGGAATTTACTATGCAAAAGCCTCTTTTATGAACTATCCGCCCGTTGCAAGTGGAAACTTTGAAGTAAAACCACCTGTTCAAGGACCTATTGAAGTTGTTTTAAAGATAGATATACAAAAGGCCGGGTTTGTGTTTTTTGTTTATGGAGAAAATAGAGAGATTATAAACAATGCAAACATTGCTGCGTATGATTCTAAGTCAGGTGTAATACTTGGAGAATCAAAAACAGATATAAATGGAACTGCAAAAATTTCACTACCTGCAGGACTAAAACCATACTTTGTCATAAGCGCTCCTGAAACTGATTACTTGCCATACGTAACTTTGCCTATCGATGCTGTGTTTGGTACAACCATAACCAAAGAAGTCGTACTTATCAAAGGAAAAAGTGTAAAAATTATTTTTGACGGTTTGTCACTAAAAGATGGTGATGCTGAAAGAACTTTGAGTGCAGGTACAACTTACATTGCAAGATTTAGACTAATAGTACCAAGTGAACGTTACAGTGGTGCAGGCATTTTCATATTATCAGGTAATGACATCAGTGGAAAAACTAACCTTATGGAGGAAGATACAACATACTTAGGTTTAATAAATTCCTCAGCTACAAGGATTGCTCGTGGTACCACATATACGCCGCCAAATGGCACAGCCATAGATCTTGAAAGTGCAGCAAATGAAAATGCAAAGTGGGTTGAGTTAGAATGGGTATTTTCAAGGATGCCGGTAGCAAAGGGGGTATTTGAGGCTGAAGTTGAATACACAGTGAAAGATGGCGTCTCACAAGGAGAAATAGCAAAGTTGGGTTATAGGGGTTATGCTTATGCAGAAACAGTGGAAAGAGACCCTAAGGACACTGTTTTAGGAAATCTAAAAAATTCTCCCGAAAAGCACTCTTTATATGCAACTCTATACTCTGTGGTTTATGCAATAGGGGAAACAAACCTTTGCGACGGAAAATTTTGTAGGAGTTTTTCAATAGAGGACCTTGGCAAAAGAACAAAAACATTTGTAATTGATAGCTACTCTGCAGAACTTAACAGCGAGTATCGTCTTAACTTTGTTATAAACAGGCAGGCAGGCTCTTCAGCAGATGCGACGCTTAGAATATTTGATGAACAAAGAGCATTTAGATATGGCGAATACAATATAATAAAGCCGGATGGTAGCGAAATTACTGACGTGGCTGAAAGAGACCTGGCAGTAAATATTGGCAGGTTTTCTCAAAACTCCACAGTATCAGGAAGCATACGATTTTTAGCTCTTAAGGAAGGTGACATTCCATTAAGGGTTTCAATTGAAGATGCATCTGGCAAGGTATTTGAACATTATATAGCAATAAACGTTGCTCCTGGCAGAGAGCTTTCAGTGGATATTGTCCCAAAGGTAATAATTGGTTTAGTGGATAATGAGGTTTTGTTTAAGTTCACTGACAAAAACACTGGTGAAGCTGAAAGTGG
>JAWANJ010000017.1:4856-17091 GCA_038895395.1 Candidatus Iainarchaeum sp. | reverse complement strand
GCTTTGATACCTTCACTATTTTTAGGCTCTTTGCTTTGTGGCACAGACCCAGAAGCCACAGAAAACATAATTGGAAAGTACCCTAAAAAAATACAAGAAATATTGAACGCTGAATCAATACTCAACTCTCCGTTCACGGTCATACTACCTTTGATCATATTTGACTTTGCAGTATACAGATCACCGATAACTTTTGCTTTGCCATTATATCTTGCAAAAATTGTACTTCTTTGTGGTGTTGGATTTGTTATAGGCCTTATAGGATACTTCTTTGGAAAAAAAGCTTTGCAAGTTGCTGGTGTAGACCTTGAAGAGCTAACAGGCCTTGCTGTAGCACTCATAGTTTATGTTGTAGCTGAAAACTTAGGTGGCTCGGGAATTATTGCTGTAGGAGTAACCAGCATTTTGCTTAACTCCTCAAAGGCACCTAAAAAACCCACCTTTACTGAGTTTAATCGAGATATAGCGATTATACTTGTAATATTTGTATTTGTGATGCTTGGTGCTGACTTTCCAATCAGGATGCTAAACATTGTGGAAATAACTCATATAGATTTTATAACGGTTATTGGCTTTATAATCGCCGCTAGGTTGATTACTGCATTAGTCATATCATATAAGAGTGATTTGAATATATGGGAAAGACTTTTGATTGGTATGAACTCTCCAAAAGGTATGGCACCCGCGGCTTTAGCGCCGCTTGCAATCGTAATGGCTGAACGTTCAGAACTTATGAGCACACAAGCAGCTTATACAATAATAAAAATCACATACATTACAATAATTTTAAGCATCCTACTTTCTATGCTCATAGCACACATCTATGCAACAATACAAAAGAGGAAGGAAAGAAAGAGCGAAGAGATAAAAACAATAGAGGTGCCAAAAAAAGTTTAGAATCTTTTTTGCATGACGCTTGATGGCAAAGTGGTAGTTTTTTTGATTTCCTCAAGAACAATTAGTGTTTTCATGTCAAGCACACCGTCTATGGCACCTATGCGTTCAACAAATTCTTTAACCGCTGATAAATCAGGAAGCACTACCTTTACTAAAAGGTTATATTCGCCAAGCACTTGGTGTATTTCAAGAACATGCTCGAAGGATTCTATGCGCTTTAGTATGTCCTTTGTTTTTGAAACCTCAGTTCTAAGTTGAATATAAACAGGCTTCTCAAAACCAAGTATTTCATAGTTTATCTCTGCCCTTATTGCTTTTATTATGCCACGTCTTTTCAAAGAGTCTACTCTTTTTCTTATTGCAACATCGGTAAGCTGTGCTTCTTTTGCTATTGCCTTGTAACTTGCTCGGCCATCCTCCAGAAGTTTTTTTAGAATAAGTACCTCTATTCTGTCTAGCGATGCAATCATAATATTAAGAAAGTTAAACAAAACCTAATAAAAAGTTTGCTTTTTGTTCATAGCGTGGCTGATTAAGCTAACGAGCCAAAAGCTGCTTTTTTATAAGGTCAAATTTGAGCATATAGAAAAAGGTTTTTAGTATCTCTATATATGGGACAACAAAAATCATGGTAATTGCTATAGAAACTGTTTCCCCAACTATAAACTCTCTTGCAAAAAACTCTCCAAATAGGCCATTTAAAGCCAGTAAGTCGATAGCATATTCTATGAGTGATACAACCAAAAGAAGTGATGCAGATGCTATAACTACTTGTAAGGCAACAAAAGGATTTTTCTTTACAAATTGGATGCTTTCTGATAAAGCTACATCCAATGGGACTTCATCCACAACAATCACTTGGGGTACAAACATCAAAAAGAATAACAAAACAAACACAAAAACCAAAAAGATTAGAAGCAAATACACGCTTAATGAAGCTAGCATTAATGCTGTCAAAAAAATTAGGGAAAATAGCACTAAATTAAAGATGAAAATCCTAAAAGAAAACCTTTGAACCATTTCTTTAAGGTAGAAATGAACTTTAACCTTGCTTAGATCTCTTCTGACTGCAAGACAAACTAGGCTTATAAGAAAGGAATATGCAGCAATAAAAACAATTGCAAACAAAACAATTGCTACTGTCTGTGCGCTTACAATATAATCTAGAAAAATTGTACCAGAAGAAATAGTTATACCAGTTTCAAAAAATGGGTTGGCAAATATTGGTATAATGAAAAATGGTACAAAGACCAGCAAAAGTGCGAAAAGCAAACACACATTAAAATTTTTTTTGTATTCTTCGAAAGATTTTGCAAGGATATCCATAAAAGCTATCTTAACAGAAAAAACTATTTAAAGAGAACGCACCTATGAAATGGTTTATAACTATGATAGAGATTATAACTGGACCTATGTTCAGTGGAAAGTCTGAAGAGTTAATGCGACGCATAAGGCGTCTTCAAATAGCTGGAAGAAAAGTACAAGTTTTTACCCCTGAAATAGATTTTCGTGGTGGAAGAAATTGCATATATTCTCACGATGATCGACGCATAGAAGCGATACCCATAAACAATAGTTATGAAATAAAGCAATACCTGAATAAAGACACGGAAGCTATTGGTGTGGACGAAATACAGTTTCTGGATGATGGCATCATAGAGCTTGCAATAGAACTTGCAGAAAAAGACATAAATGTCATTCTAGCCTGCCTTAATCTTGATTTTAGAGGCGAACCTTTTAGGTTCCGTAACTCTGAAAGGACAGTAGCAGAACTTATAGCGTTAAGTGAGTCTGTAACAAAACTTCATGCTATTTGTACAGAAAAGGTCATCATAAATGGCAAAGAGAGCATATGTGGGAAAAATGCATATTTTACGCAGAGGTTAATAAACGGAAAACCAGCACCTTATGACAGCCCATTAATTGTAGTTGGAAGCGAGGATCTTTACGTGGCAAGGTGCAGAAAACACCACAAGGTACCTGGCAAACCAACTAAAAAAAGGCTATAAAGTTTCCATATTTTGGTTTGTTTTTCAAACTGAATAAGAATAAATTAAAAATGCTGTTAAATCATTTTACTCTCCCAACACTGTTTCTGTTCATAGGAAAGGAACCCTACAAAGCTTAAATCTAGCTTTGTAGCATATGTGTGGTTAGTATGCCGGCCTTTGAGTGGGAAGAATCTACACTGAGTAGTGAGAACATTTATGTTGAAAAATTAAGAAGATTTTTTGAACTACACTATAAAGAAGAGATTGAAAGGTGTATTGAAAGTTACCCTGAAAAGCGTTCTATCTTTGTAGACTTTGCACTTCTGGAAAAATTCGATTACACGATTGCTGATGAACTCGTAGAAAATCCGGATTTGGTCATTGAGAGTGCAAGACAGGCCTTAAGAAGTTTTTCCCTTGCAACACTCGAAACCAAAGAAGTTTCTTTGAACATAAGATTTTTTAATTTCCCTGAGAGCTCCAAAGTTTTGCTAAGGAACATATCAGCTTCACATCTAAACAAACTTATATGCGTTGAGGGTGTAGTTAAACAAATCACTGACGTGCTACCAAAGCTTAAGGTTGCTAGCTGGCGTTGCAATCGATGTGGAAACACTTACAAAATAGTACAAACAGGCCAGAATGTGTCAGAACCACCCTACTGCGACAATTGTCGCCACAAAGACTTTTCCTTGTGTGAGGAAGAATCTGAATTTTTGGACTACCAGAAGATGCAAATCCAAGAGCCTCTCGAGGTTCTTAAGGGCAGTGAACAACCCACATCACTAGATGTGTACTTGTCAGACGATATTGTAAACAAAGCTTTGCCTGGAGACAGCGTAATACTTGTTGGTATTTTAAGGTTGTCTTCAACAAAGAAAGGCCGACCTATTTTTGGACGTTACCTAGAATGTTTGCACGTAGAACAAAAACAAAGAGAGTTTGAAGAAATAACTGTAACACCAGAGGACGAAAAAAAGATAAAAGAACTTGCAAAGGATCCACAAATTTATGAAAAGCTTATAAACAGCATAGCACCAAGCATATATGGGCATGAAGATATTAAAGAAGCCATAGTTTTACAGCTATTCGGTGGTGTAAAAAAGGTATTGCCTACACAACAGATAAGAGGCAACATACACATTCTGCTTGTTGGTGATCCGGGTGTCGCAAAGTCACAAATATTAACTTCAGCAAATGCAATTGCACCAAAAAGTATTTATGTTGGTGGAAAAACAACTAGCGGAGTTGGACTTACAGCAACTGCAGTAAAGGACGAGTTTGGTGAGGGAGCGTGGACTTTAAAAGCAGGGGCACTTGTACTTGCAAGTGGCGGCATTGCTATGGTAGACGAACTAGACAAAATGCCTGCTGAAGAAAGAGCTGCCTTACATGAAGCGATGGAACAAAGCACCGTAAGTGTTGCAAAGGCGGGTATAATTACTAGGTTCAAGACGGATACAAGCATACTGGCTGCTGCAAATCCGAAGTTCTCTAGATTTGAGATGTATGAGCCTTTAGTTAACCAAATAGACCTTCCAGCAACTCTAATTTCGAGGTTTGATCTTTTCTTTCTCATAAGGGATATTTTGGATAAAACAAAAGACACTGAAATCGCAAGTTTTATACTACAAACACATCGTGCTGGTGAGAGGTTATCAAGACTCAAAGCACAAGGCAAAAACATAAAGAAAGAAGATGCTAGCAGTATTGGTGGTTTTATTATGCCAGCCATAGAACCAGATCTTTTAAGGAAATATATATCTTACGCGAGGCAGCACGTATTTCCCGAGCTATCTGATGAAGCCATAAGTGTAATTGCAGATTTTTATGTGAAGTTGCGTGAAAAAGGACGTGAAGAAGGCGCTTACACTGCAACGCACAGACAACTGGAAGGCCTTGTTAGGCTAAGCGAAGCTTCTGCAAGAGTAAGGCTAAGTAATGTGGTTGAAAGGCAAGATGCTGAAAGGGCAATAAGACTTCTCAAAAGATCTCTGAAAGATGTTGTAACTGATCCTGAAACTGGCAAGATAGATATTGATCTAATACTCACAGGTCAGACACATACTCAGCTTGAGAACATGCATAAGGTCTTGGCACTGATAAAAGAAAAATCTAAAAGTGGTGAAGCCGTCCCAATAGATGTTATCGTTGAAGAAGCTGCAGAGATGGGAATAAGTGCAGACAAACTCGATGAAATCATCAATAAACTTGAGAAAAAAGGTGAGATTTACAGGCCAAGACACAACCAAGTAAAACCAACACAAAAGGACTAGATACTTTAACAGCTATTTTTAAATTGCATTGTTTATGTTCCAGCCTGATTTACAGTTATTCTACAACCATAGCACAGCTCAAGGTTGTTCAATATAGATGCCTTGGAATTTATATCGTTTATTAGCTTTGTTTTTAGTCTACTTCCGCCAATGTTTACTGCAATTTCACCGTTTCTGTCCTTCCAGCTACCGACATAGTGTATGCTTTCTATGAAATAAAAAGTGTCATACTTGCTCAATTCTTTAAGAGTTTCTGCTCTAGTAATTGCAAAGATTGCTGTTGTGTTGGCAAGCATTGGTAGCTTAGATAAAGATACGAGAGATATTGAAAATAAGACAGCAAGGATAGTTATCAGTTCAAAAGACGATTGACCTTTTTTGTTTAAAAAACATTTTAAATGGCACATAATATCACGTTGGAGGTTGTGCTGGTTGTGATTGCAGTGAAATTCTTGATTGCAAGGTAGTTAAGTATTGTTTTGTTATTGAAATTTTAACTTTTTTAATATAACTTCCATCTATGCAAACTCCGCTTGGGTCTGCATTGCAATTACAAGCACCACCCTTATCGTCACAAAGTTTAAAGTTGTTACAGTTTAGCTCTATAGCTGAAGATGCTGGAAAGGCTATAAGTTCTCCACCTTCACATCCATCAGGGTATTGCGTTTGGTTGCACCCAGCTCCAACAATAGTTGTGCCTTCAGAAATTGGAGCAACTGTCGTATACGACTGGAACGGAACTCTAAAGTAAATCCTCTTGGTTGTTGTGTCACAATGAATTGTTATATTATCATCTAAGAAAATCCATATCGTCTTTTGACTTTCTCCTGTAGCTGCCGCAACCTCACTTACTGCATTTGCTATCTGCTTTACTGCAAGCCTTGCTTGGCCAATTCTATGTAGACCTAAAACGCTTTTTTCTGTAGCATCAAAAGCTGGATAAACTACACCATGGATGATCACCAAAACAATGAGAAACAGAAGCAGAAACTCAATTGAGGTTTGTCCCCGAGCTTTTAGATAAAATACCATAAAATATCACCCATGATATTTAGCAAAACATATGCAAACAAAATTGCTGGTATCATTGGTGTTGAATCCTTCACAAGGATTTTATTTTCTAGTTTTTTTTGGGAAACTAGTTTTTTTAATTCTTCTATTTCTTCCAATGTTACACCTCTCGCTTTAAACGGGTTAGCTATTATTCGAACCTCTTTTGCAACATTACTTTCGTCAATGGCCATGTAATTTATGAGCATTCTTATATTAAAATCTTTTTCTCTTATTATTTTGCCCTTTTCCACCTTTATTATCTCTCCAACAATGTCACCTTCGCTTAGTTCTGTTATCTTTTTTTCTTTAACAAGAACTGTCTTGACTAGAGGCATGCATGCTATTATTATGGCTGATATTAAAAAGATAAAGAAAAATAATGCCTGTTGTGTGTTAAGTCCAAACAATGCAAGAGCTAAAGAAACTAAAAATGATACCGCTATAAGGGAAACTATCTTTACTCTTACTCTATGAGTGGTACGCTTAAGCATAATTGAAAACGACAATGGAAACATAGAAAATATGGTAAAAACAAAAAGTTCTAATGGGAAAAGTGGGGGGCTTGAATATGCAGCGATGGTTTTTGTGTTTTGTTCAAGAAAAATTAATGAGCATATTTTTGGGTTAATTGGGTTGAGCGCAGCTAAGCTAGAAAAAAACTTGACATCACCACCAGCCCAAAAACCCAACTTATATAGGGCGTAGGAAAAACAAAATGTGTAAGCCAATGCTAACAAAGAATAAAGAAAAGGTATTATAGTAGAATACATGGCAGAAATTATCATGTGTATTAAGAGCCCCAATAATGCAAGTGATATGCAAAGCTTGTTGCTAACAACCCTGTGTTTTATGTCAGTATACGAAGCCCAAACCAAACCAAGCAGCGAAATCGAAAACAAAAGAAAAAAGAAACCAACACACATTACTACACCTAATAAGCAAAAGCATTTTATTGAACAGAATAATTTTAGTCTAATTTATTAGATAATTTAACATCTAGCGCATAAGACTTTGTAGCAGTGAGCTTTGTATCTTTAGAATTTCTGTTCTAAGGTTGCTTGCAATTATATCTATGTATACTATAAGCACTGAAGCAGCTACTACTAGAGCAATTACAAAAGCCAACAACGTAAGATAGTCAAAAGATACTTGAGCTTTTTTATCCATCAATTACCTCCTTGGAGTAACCTTCTTCTTATTTCTGCAGCTTCTTTTTCAAAGCCCAAACACAAATTGGTTATATAAACTATTAAGGTTGCTATAGCTATGCTTAGCGATATAACAAAAGAAAGTAAAATAAGGTAGTCTGTAGCTACCTGTGCTCTATTGTTCATGTCAATCGCTCAAACTGAAAACAAACTTTGGTTTAACATGGGTCTCTTGCTACTTTTTCGCAAGTTTTTGTTGTAGAATTCCACTGACAATCTTTCAAGCCATCTCCGTCTATATCGGTTTCACTACACAATGTCTCTATTGCTTTGCTAGCGCATGTGGTGTACCACAAGGTTTTTTTAGACTCACACTCTTGGGTTACTGCGTTTCTGGTTATTAGCATAATCACTATTGTCACAACAATAAGTGCCGCACCTATTAGCAGAAGGTATTCCAATGCACCTTGTCCTTTTTTTGACTTCATTTTTGCACCCCCTATTGGATTAATATTAATTTTATTTTGTAAATTTTATGTTGTTTTTTCTGCTGTTTGTTTTATTTGTCCACCCACTGTTTTTGTTGCGTTTTTTAGATAGATTCCAACAATTGTTGCTGTCATGACGGCTCCACCAAGGATTAGCAAGTATTCGAGAGAAGTCTGGGCTTTCTGATCTTTTAACATTTTATTCACCTCCCAAAGAATCCTGATGTAACCACAAATGAAACATAATATATGATATATGCTGTAAATAAGAAGATTGGGATATATATAAAGCTTTTGGTAATGTTTCCTTCCCTTATCATGGAGATCATGAAGCTAACTGCAATAGCTTCAATTATAATGTAAGCAATTATCAATAGAATTATTGACTCACTTACACAACTCCAATAACCTTTTTGATCAAAACCCGTGGTTGTCATAAATTTTTTAGAATCACAGAATATGTTTGTTTCGACTGCCAAGTTGGTAGAAGCTTTCGTGGGTAGCCCTTGGGTTGCTCTGATGGTTTGGCTCAATAGGAAATTTATAATTGCTGTTATGAGACCCAAAATAAGCGGGGCTACTATTATGCCAGCAGCAACCATAAAGAGCACTTGCATCATTGTGCTGCTTTTCCTTTCCCTTATAATTCTATGTGTTGCTCTTACATCGTCAGCAATCTCATCAAGTATATCGGCTAAACTTGCACCCGCCGCTATCGAGTCCAGAATTATATCAACAGCTCTCCTGATGACCCTGCTGTTTACATTATATGAGAAGTTTTTCAGTGCGTTAGTTAGGCTTTCACCTTCTTCAAGTCTTCTTAGCACAAGACTTATTTCTTCCGTTAGAGGTCCATACTCAGATGAACTTACAGTACGTAACGCATACTCAAACGTGCCGCCCGCTTTTAATGTATCTGCCATTTGTCTAAAGCCGTCTGGCAAATATTCCTCCATAAGGGAGATCCTTCTCAGTGATTTGAGATAAGGTGCTGTTATCAAGATATCAGCAAGAGCAAAAACAGATAAAATTGAAATTATTGTTGCATGTGTTTTACCTACTTTTAATACTTCAAATTCACCAAGAAGTAACCACACAACAAAGCCAGTGGCAATCGCTGCTACTATTGAAATAAAAACCCATTTTTGTGGACTCATGAAGAAATGTATCTCTCTTAGATACTCTTTGTAGGCCAACCATGTGTTTCTTAGCATATATTTTCACCTATGCGTGAGGTTGCATCATCCTTATCATCGTAAATACAATTATCAGTAAGAATGGCATAAGTAAAAGGTAAAAAATTGCAAGTGTGTTCAGATCGAGCGGAAGCATTTGAAGCGTAAACATACCGCTGGTTGTAGAAATTGGTGAATTTCGTATTGCTCCAAGAATTGCCACGACCACTGGGAAGACTATTGCAAAAAATATAAAAACAACACCAATGAAGTTCATTTTTTGACCAAATTCTTGCATATTAGTTCTTAGTTGAAATGCAACATCCTCGGCAATTTCATTCATAACGTTTGAAAGATTACCACCAGTTTTCATAGCCCTTATTGTATGCATCATTGCGTTTTTTAGAGCAGGTGATCTACAACGCATTGCTAACCTGTGCAAAGCTTCTTGCGTATCCATGCCTTCCTCTATTTCAGTTATTGTCCTTGCAAATTCTTCACTGAGCACCCCATAATCTGCTTTTGCAACTGCTTGAAGTGTTCTGTAAAGGCCTATACCCGCGCTAAGCTGTGTAGCAATGTGCCTCAGCGCAAAGGGCAACTCCATACTTATTGCTCTTCCACGTGAATTTGCTTTGAACCTAGGTACAAGCAAAACAACAATTCCAACCAATATGGAGAAAACTAATGAAAGTAGTATTACAACCAATATATCAAGTCTTAGGAAAATGTAAAACAACATCATAAGGCCAAAAGAAAGCAAAAATGCTAAAAGTGCAACTACACTAGATATTACAATCCATTGCTTTGCTGAGAGCTTCATGTTTGCTGAGTATAAATCAGCGTCAAGTGCTTTTGCATATGGCGCCAGTGTTAGCAACTTTGCCACAAAGTCTACTAGCCCTCTAAGTGGGCTTACGTATGTTTTTCCAACAAAGCTCAAAAATTTGGATTCGTGCTCTTTTAAGTCTTCAGCCCTCTGAACCTCAATTACACCTACTTTTCCTTCAGTAATGAGCGATGCTAATTCACTCTGCTGTCCTGGAATAACTTCAACCCCTTCAGCAGCATATTTTTTCTTCATTTTTTCAACTATTGCATCAACTTTTTCAAGGTCATGAGTTTCGGGTTTTTCTTTCTTTAGAGCCATTTAGCGACCCCCACCTTCTTTAGTTTCGAGAAAATCTTGCATGGCCTTTGAAGTCTCAGTTATTGTTTTTATATTTTTCTTTACAAGCAATTGCAAAAATTCTTGCCTCCTTTTAATTTCTTTTTCTATTTGTTGCACGCTCATACCTGATAATCTACTAAGTTCTTTTAAATATTCGCAAGGTACTTCAGTTCTAACTATATCGTCTTTGACAGCATCCCATTGGAACAATGTTTCTGTTCGTGGTTTGCCTTCTAGCACTCCTGAAACCTCTGAAAGTTCAGTAACACGTCTTATTGTACCTTTCTTTTTATCATGCAGTCTGTGCTCTATTATTATAAAGTTTAGGCCTGAGAGCATCACCTGTGGAACGCTCATTGGTGGGCTCGTAACCCTAATTATTGTTTCTTGAGAGGAGTTTGCATGTACTGTGCCCATTGAACCATCGTGTCCTGTGTTCATTGCTGTAAACAAAGTAAATGCTTCCTGATGTCTTATTTCACCAACTATTATCCTGTCAGGCCTCATACGAAGTGAGTTTTTTGTTAGTATATCCATTGTTAGCTCACCACGGCCTTCCAAGCCAGGAGGCCTAGCTTCGAATCTTATCCAGTGCTCTAAAGGAAGGTTCAATTCTGCGGTGTCTTCTATAGAAATCACCCTTTCTGTCGCAGGTATAAAAGAGGCCAGTACATTTAGCAACGTAGTTTTTCCGCTACCAGTACCACCTGCGATTAGTATATTGGCTGGTCTAGTACCTAAGCCTTCAACAGCCAACCAAAGAAAAGCAGCTAACTCAAGGCTAACGGTTCTAAAGTTTATAAGGTCCACAATTGAAAACGGATCCTCTCTAAATTTTCTAATGGTAAGTGTTGGACCTGAAAGAGATGCAGGGGGTATTGTTGCATTTACTCTGGAGCCGTCAGGCAACCTTGCATCCAACAATGGATTTGAAAAGTCTACTCTTCTTCCAACCTCTCTAGCGATTTTGTTGATTAAGTCTATAAGTTCGGTTTCTGAGAAAAACTCAATATTAGTCTTCATCATTTCATATTCTCTGTGAAAGACATAAACAGGTCTTTTAACCCCGATCACCATTATTTCTTCTAGTCTATCATCTTGAAGCAGCTCATCTATAAGACCATAACCCACCATTTCACGTACTATTGCATCTGTATAAAAATCAATCTTTCCTTTAGGAATGTTTATCTCAGGTGACGACTCTATTATGTCTCTAATTCGCTGCTTATAAACAGCCCTTCTCTGCTCAGGGTCTCTTATCTTGTAAGGTTCTATGGTTATAAGCCTTGTAGCTGCTTCTCTTATTATCCTTATAGTTCTCTTTTCACTTTCAGTTGGTTTTGGTACAGGTACAAAGTAATAAAGATGCTTCTGCCCAGGAACCCGGTAAATCTTTACGTTTCCGTAAGATTCTACCTCTATATATTGTGCGTTAGCCATGTCACGCTCTGCTGCTGTTAACTCTTCTGGAAATGCCTCCGTTTCTGGTATTGTGAGTTGCTCTTGCTTTGGAATAAATTTTTCTTCAGGAGTCTTTTTTTCAAAACCAACAAAACTTGCCAATTTTTTTTCAATCTCTTCTTTTCCTTCTGGAATCTCTGGACCTGTTAAATCAAATCCAGATTCAGAAAATTTAGATTCGATTGTTGGTTTCTTTGTAGGTTCTTCTTCTACAAATGCTTGTTGTGCTTTGAGACTTTGCTGAAGCTTTGATTTTATATTGTTAAGGGTGTCGCTTTTCTTTTCAGATTCTAACTTTTCCATGAGCTCATCTAAGGCACTTAGCTGCCTTTTTGACTGAGGTTTTTCAACATCTGATTCGAATTCAGAAATGGTTTTTATTGTTTCCTCTTTTTCTTCGGGTATGGTAAAACTTTCTCTCCTAAGCTGCTCTTCCCAGTCTTCGGAGCTTTCTTTAGCAGAGTTCTTCTTTGCTTTTTCTATAAGGTCTTTCAAGTAGCTGGAAGGCATGTTATCAACAATAGAAATGCTTTACTAATATTTAAATATTACGCAATTAGTAAGACCAAAAAAGG
>JAWANJ010000017.1:0-4846 GCA_038895395.1 Candidatus Iainarchaeum sp. | reverse complement strand
GTTAAATTGTAGATCATACTAATGTTAGTTCACAGTTTCTTGAGCTTACTTCTTCTTTAAGTGCTTTAATAAAATTTTCAAGGCTTATGTCTTTTTTTATTGAACCGGTTCTTGATCTTACCGTAACTGTGCTATTTTTCTCTTCACTATCACCAACAATTAGCATGTAGGGTATTTTTTCTGCTCGTGCATCTCTGATTTTTTTAGAAAGGGTCTCTTTTTCATAATTAGCATCTGCTCTAAAACCTTCTCTTGTCAGGGTATCAACAATTTTTTTAGCATAGGTGCTGTTTTTGTCAACTATTGGTAAAACCCTTACCTGTATTGGAGACAACCAAGTGGGAAAAGCTCCACCATAGTGCTCTATTAAAACCCCCATGAATCTCTCAATTGAGCCAAGTATTGCACGGTGAATCATAACAGGTCTATGCTTCTTATCGTCTGGACCAATGTAAAAAAGCTCAAACTTTTCAGGCATAGAGAAGTCAACCTGTATTGTAGCACATTGCCATTCCCTTTCAAGTGAGTCCCTTATGTGAAAGTCAATTTTAGGCCCGTAAAATGCACCTTCACCTTCTTTGATGTTATATTCTATTTTTAGATCAGCTAAAGCCTCTTTAAGAGCATTTGTTGCTTTCTCCCATTGTTCGTCTGTACCCATAGAATTTTCAGGTCTTGTACTCAGCTCTACATTGTATTCCTGAAAACCAAATGTTAGATAGATCTTTCTTGTAAGCAGTATTATTTTCTTTATTTCTTCCTTAAGTTGTTCCTCTGTGCAAAAGATATGTGCATCATCCTGGGTAAACTTTCTGACCCTAAACAAACCGTGCAAAACACCGCTGCGTTCGTGCCTATGAACAACACCTAGTTCTGCAAATTTTATAGGCAGTTCTTTGTAGGAATGTCTTTTTTCTTTATATATTAGAATATGACCTGGACAATTCATTGGTTTTACTGCAAAATCTCTTTCATCAATCTTTGTGAAATACATATTTTTTCTATAGTGGTCCCAATGGCCAGATCTAACCCAAAGGCTTTTGCTTAGTATTATCGGTGTCATGACAAAATTGTAGCCTTCGCTTAGATGTAGCTCTTTCCAGAATTTTATTATTTCATCCCATATTATTGAGCCTTTTGGTAAAAAAAACGGGAAACCGGGGGCTTCCTCATGCTGTGAGAAGATTCCAAGCTCTTTGCCAATAATTATGTGATTTCTTTCACCAATCTCTTCTAAGTGTTGCAAGTACTTTTCCAGTTCCTCTTTAGTGGGAAAAGATATGCCATATATGCGCTGTAACATGGGGTTCTTTTCAGAACCACGCCAATATGCGCCTGCTGTTCTTAAAATTTTGAAAGCTTTTATTTCCGAGGTTTTATCAACGTGTGGGCCTTTGCAAAGATCAACAAAATTGCCGTGGGAATAAGTTGTAAGAGGTTCTTCTAGTTCGTCTATCAGATCAAGTTTAAATGGCTCATCTTTGAAAATTTTTTTTGCTTCAGCTTTTGTGACTTCTTTTCTCTCAAACTTTAGATCTTTGTCGATTATCTCTTGCATCTTTGCTTCTATTTTTTTAAGATCTTCTTCCGAGAATGGCCTTTTAACGTCAAAGTCGTAATAAAAGCCAACCCTGGCAGCAGGACCTATGCCAAGCTTGGCATCCGGAAAAAGTTCTTTAACAGCGCTAGCTAAAACATGTGAAGTTGAGTGCCAAAGCTTTTTGTAGTATTCAGGATATTCTTTCATAAATATACTATAAGATTTCAGGTAAAAATTTAAATAAAATGCTTGTATTGCCTGAGTTCACAGGAAAATTGGTCTACAACAAATATTTTTTGTGTTTACTTAAAATATATTTTTAGGGATTTAGTTGATAAAAAAAGGTTTGTGTGTAAGGTGTAAAGGAAAGCTATTATGTGATTTAGGTTATTGTCCAATATTGGCTAGCTACTCAGCAAAAACTAAGTTAAAAAAATATTTTGACAAAGAGATGGAAGGAGCATCACCAACAAGTGTTTTTGTATCATGGCAAGATTATCCCAAGGTTACAGTAGGTGCTCTTGCTACAGCTAACGAAGGCGATGTGGCCTTTTATGACATACCAGAGCAATGGTATGGAATTAGTGCCGAGCGCATAGTTGAAATGCGTTCCTCACTTCTTATGGCAGCACAAAGGTTTAATGTTAACAGTGCTTCAAGTCCAAACCAAACTTTACAAAAGATACAAGAATTAACAATGAGCTCTTCAGACGTTGAAGTTTCAGTGGAGCTTGAAAAACTTCCAGAGCCAAAATTATCTTTTTGCGGTTATTTTGGCCCCATGGGTCCAAAGGCTCCTATGAAAAAAATTGAATTAGCTGCAAACCCAAAGATTGACAGAAAGGTTGAATATATCACAAACGACACTGATGCTGCAACAAAGGATGCTTTAATTGAGCTTTATGAAAGTGGTTATAGAGTCTCCTTTCTTCAAAAACTTCTAAGCATGGGGCTTTTAGGACAGGGTAACAGAAGAAAAATAGTGCCAACAAGATGGGCCATAACGGCTGTTGATTCTACTGTCAGTGAACAACTCATAGAAGAAGGGGTAAAACAGCATCCATTGATTGACTTCTACGAACTTTATCATTCGTGCTACCTTGAAAATGATTTTTGGGTTCTTATGATACCCAACACATGGGCTTTTGAACAGCTTGAATGCTGGCTTCCAGGGAATGTTTGGACCCAAGAAGAAAGGACACCACAAATTATTCACGATCATGAGTTTTACAACGGAAGAAAAAACTATGCTGAAAATGTTGAAGGTGCTTATTATGCAGCACGCCTTGCTGTTGCGGAGCATCTTACTAAAAGAAAGAGGCAAGCTGCTTGCATAGTTTTTAGAGAAATATCTGAAAAGTATGCTGTGCCATTGGGTGTATGGCAGATAAGGGAAAACGTAAGGTTTGCTTTAAAACAGAGGCCTTTGTGTTTTGAATCGCTCGATAAAGCACTTGAGTTACTGGCAAAAAAACTTAGAGTTTCTATAAATAGTTATATCATGTCTTCTGAGATAATAAAATATTTAAAAAAGCAGAAAAAGATAACAGAATGGTTCTAATTTGCTATGAAAATTTCATAAACTGTGCAAGCATAGCTTCAAGTTGTATTCGCTCGTTAGCACCTTCAACCAATCGATAGTTATACTCTGCAATGATGTTTACAAGTTCTACTTTTACTTTAGTCGGTATTACTTTTTCATCCATATCTATAAGCTCGCGGTAAATTTGTACCAAGATATCCTCGCCGCTCATTCCATAGTCATACATGAGCTTTGCAAGCAGTGTTCTTGCTTCGATGAACTTTTTGCTAAATGCTAGCTTTATGAGTTCTTTTATCTCAACAGGCCTTGCTCTGCTAGAAACACTATAAACTGTTTTCTCTGTTATCTTTTCACCAAGAAACGCCGAACCTTGAAGTATGTTTATTGCTTTTCTGAGATCTCCCTCACAGGCATATACTATGGCGTCATATGCGCTCTCTTCAACTTGCAGGCCTTCCCTTTTAGCAATATCTGCAAGCTTCTTTTTTATTTCAGCGTCAGTTAAAGGAGTAAACCTAAAGATTACACACCTAGATTGTATTGGCTCAATTATCCTTGAGGAATAATTGCAAGATAGAATAAACCTTGCTGTTTTTGTGTAGCACTCCATTGTTCTACGCAACGCCTGCTGTGCATCAGCGGTGAGAGCATCAGCTTCATCAAGAAAAATTATTTTGAAGTCAGCATTAAATGCCAATGTTCTTGCAAAATCCTTTATTGTGCTTCTAACAACATCAATTCCGCGTTCATCGCTAGCGTTTAGTTCTAGGAAGTTGTGCTTAAAATCCTCTTCTCCAAAAAGGGCCTTTGCCAGAGCAATTGCACTGCTAGTTTTTCCAACACCGGCTGGACCAGCATAAAGTTGGTTTGGTACATTTCTGCTTTTTACATAACTTTTTAGGCGCTCAACCACATTCTTTTGGCCTACGATATCATCAAGTGTTTTTGGCCTATACTTTTCCACCCAAGGCAAATCAATTTGCAAATTAATACCCCCTATCAAATGGTGAGCAAAAACAATTTTTAAAATCATACCCAATAATTTGCCAAAATATTGAAAGAATAAGAAATATAAAACAATTCAACAGCATATCATTTGTGGTTATATGATAAAGAGAAAGAAAGTGTTCGATTATTTCATATTTTTTGTTTTTGCCATTGTAACTTACGGTGCAACGTATTTTATAAGCAACTACGTCTTGAGAGAATTTGGGCTAAACGTTTATAACTGGGCCTTTGACTCAAAGCAGTACAATGCAATGTATGGGTTTGCACCCATAGCTGCTTTTGTGCTTGTTTTTTTCGGATTGAAGTATTGGAAAGAATATTTTAAAGAGTCTACCAGGGTACTTTTGCTTATTTACTTTTTAGGTATTTTTGCACTTCTTTTTGCTTTTTGGGTAAATCTTTGGTTTTTTTATAGTGATGCCGCAATCAGAACAATTGGAAACTTTGAAGAGCAAATAGCAAGAGCTGAAGCGCAATATGGCGTAGACATTTCTTTTAGCGCTTCTTATAATGTTTGTGTTTTTGGTTGTACACAAAAAAGTGGCTTTGGATGTATCCAGAAAGATAATCAACAAGAAAAAGAAATAATGCTAATTTGTGAGGTAAATTATTTGAGTGAGTTTTATCAGTCTGCCTTTTTGCCATTTTGGCTCAGCTCTATATTTGCGGGAATTTTCTTTTTTGCGTACCTTGTGATGGATAAAAAAATTAGCAAGGAGTTAAACAAGTAAATATAAAGTTTTTCAGCAAATTTT
>JAWANJ010000016.1:0-18973 GCA_038895395.1 Candidatus Iainarchaeum sp. | reverse complement strand
AACAAGCCAACCAACATATAGTTATTATTATAGCCTTCAAACTACTAAAACAGAAAAGAAATGTAGTGAAGGCTATGTATGTGTAAGTTCATACTATAAAGCTTACAGAAATGGCAATTGTGAAATTGTTTCAACAACATATGTATACTGCCCATATGGCTGCAAGGATGGAGTTTGCCAGTATCCACGCTATACAATACCAAGCGGCAAAGGCCAGTATTGGGATTGTGACAACGATGGTGACTGTCCTGCAGGATATTATTGCAAACACACATTCACCTATGATAGGTGTGTACCCATATGGGGTGATCCATAAGTTCATAAAAATAATGGAGGGTGTTGAAAAGAGGTTTTTAATTTATAAGGTGGTTTTATGAAGAAAAATGGAGTTTTAAGTTTAATAGGTTTGGTTTTAGTTTTCATATTTTTAGGAGTATTTGCTGGAACTGTTAGCGCTTGCAATTATACATATACATGTACAACATGCCCTAACACTCTGCCTACTAAACCAAATGTATACATAATGCCATCCAACCCTACCACAAACGATGACCTATACTGTTATGCGAACAGTTATGATCCTGACTGCGACACGATAACCTATCATTATAGATGGTATAGAAATGGAGTGCTTTACTATACAGAATCTACAACTTCCAACTATACTTACATATCAAGTATAAACACAAGTTATTCCGACACATGGAAATGTGTTGTTAAAGCGTTTGATGGAAGAAACTACAGTGAAGAAAACAGTGCAATTGTTAAAATAGCCGGAGACCCATGTATTGATTTTGATATAACGACAAGTACTAGTAGCATAACAATGAAAAGAAATGATACCCAAACACTAAGCTTTTGGGTACAAAATAAAGGCAACTATTCTATTTGTGTAAATTTGAGATCAAACACAAGTAGTTCATCCATAAGCTCATGGGTTGCGAGAGAAAACGTGTGTGTAAACGCTAATGAATCAAAACTACTTTCTATAACTATAAGAACATCAGATACACCAATAGGAAACTACTCTGTTAGAATTATAGGTGAAAGTAACTGCTATACCAAACAGCGGGAGATCACAGTAAAGGTTGAGGATGATAGCTGTTATTATCCACCATGCTGTCCTTACCCCCCTTGCTATACACCAACTCCAACACAGCCATGTTACCCTTACTGTGGCCAGCCTATTGAGCTTGTCCCTATAAGGACCTCTATATGTAAAAACTCAAAAGGAACTATAAGTGTGCTTGTTAAAAACCTAACAGACAGGGAGCTAGTGGTTAGATTAGAATCTAGCTCGGTTGGATTTGCAAGTAGCTTTGAGCAAAGTGCTTTAGTACTAAGCCCAAGAGAAGAAAAGTATGTTAACCTCAATGTTTATACACAGTGTCAAAGCGGTGAGCAATACGTTACTATATATGGAAAGGTTGACAGCTACACTTTACAACGTAAAGCAATCTTTACTGTCATAGACTGTCCTAAGCCTGAAGCAAAGAACTTTTCAGTTGAGGTTCCAGTTGCTTGCACTTCAGTGCAGAAGATGCAAACTACAAACATTGGATTCACCATAAAGAATCTAACAAGATATGCCCAAACTATAAACCTTCAAGTTGTTTCTAATATAGTTGCTGAACTCGATCAAACAACAATAACCTTAGAACCTTTCGAGAGTAGGACTTTGTATGTAAGAGCATATGCTAGAGAAAGTGACAAGCCAGGCAAACAATACATAACATTATATGCTTGGCAAGATAACTACAAAGAAAAGAAAGAATTGTGCGTAGATGTACAACAAATGCACAAGAGTTTGGTCACACTTTTAAACAATGATGTCAAAATAGCCCAATGCAGCTATGGCGTTTTTAGCCTTAATATACATAATGTTGGAGACACTATACAGAACTACAAGATCACTACAAATAATCCAACAAGAGCCACAATTAAGTTTTCTGAAACTAACGTTTCTCTTTATCCAAACCAAACAAAAGAGGTATTTATCACTGTGAACGTACCAGTAGATATGCCAACCGGAACTTATAGTGCAGACATTGTAGTGGAAAACAGCAGCGTGTGGATCAGAACAATATACTTTGAGGTTGTTAAGGCAGCTGACCAAGCGCCTGCAACAACAGATGCCGACAAAGAGAGGCCCATAATACTTTCATATCCATCTAGCATTGTCATAAAGCCCGGTACTCAAAGACAATTGTCTGTTGTTTTGCAGAATCCAACTTCAAAACCTTTGAATGTAGTTATTGACTTTGTTTTACCGGGCGGTTTGTACTCTCAGCCAAGAACCGTTTATTTAGCTCCAGGTGCTACAGAAACAACGCTTGCTTTGATAAGTGCAGACTTAGAGATAGCACAAGACAAACATTATGACGGTTTGCTTGTAGTTAGGTTTGATAACTTGGAAATAACAAGGGCTGTGAACATCTACGTAGAAAAAACTATGACTGGTCCAACCGGCGCAGCGGTAGGCCTTTTCACGTTAGAAAATCCTTTCTTTGTTTTGTTTTTGCTAATCTTGGCTTTTGTTGTAATTTTATTCATACTAAAAGCTTTTTTCGGTGGTGGACAAAAAAAAGTAGAGGTTATGCTCTATAGGAGGTAGGTTGAAATGAGGAAGATTGTTTTTGCTTTAGCATTTTTTGTATTATTTGCAGGGGTGTTTGCAGCAATAGAAGGACCGGACAGCTTAAGTGCAAGCTGCTTTTCGGATCCAGCAATGCCAGTGTACACGCTAACAAATGACTTTGCTGAAAGAACAGAATTTACAATTAGCATCGACTATAAAGCAGATGTTTTTGACATAAAAACAGTTCCACAGTTACCTTACAAAATATCTCTAAATTCGGGGGAAAGCACTACGATAAGGCTTTTTGTAAAACCTTGTTGTTGTGCAAATCCAGGAAAATACACGATCACCCTAAAGGCGAGTTCATATAAAGGAGATATTGTAAAAAAGATTGATTTTGAGGTAAAAGAAGCTGGACAACTTAAGGTTACAATAGAACCTCAGGAAATTCAACTCGGTCAGTGCGATGAAAAAACCGCTACTGTTACTGTTGAAAATTTCAGTCAAGCCATAGCAAACGTTGTGCTAAGTATGAACACCGATTCACCCCAACTGTTTGAGCTTAGTGCTAAAGAGTTACGCCTTGAGGCAAACTCAAAGAAGAGCATAACCTTAAAGGTTAAAGCACCTTGTCAGTTTACTCAGGCAAAGAAAACTCTAGAAGTTATTGCAAGTACGGTAGAAAACGAGTGCCCAAAGATGTTAGGAAAGGCATCAATAACTGTTGAGCTTACGGACAAGCAAAATATAGAAATAGAAAAGAAGGCCTTTGACGTATGTAATGACATAGAACAAACAACCTCCATAAAGATAAAGAACCTTGGACCAAGAAAAGACGAACTTTCCTTAAGCATTGAAGGACCAGAGTGGGTTGTGCTCCAGCAGAAAACCATAACAATAGAAGGAGGAAAGGAAGGCGAAGCCATAATAAAGTTCTTAAGGAACAACTCTGAAGGAAAGTTCAGTTTTACAATTAAAGCTCATTCGAATCTATACGACAAAGACACAATCCAGCAGTTTGAAATGAACTTGAAAGACTGTTATAAAGTAGAAATTGAGAAATTTTCTGGCAAGGAAAAGGCTTGCATAGAAGACAATACACTTGAGTATGTGTTTGAAGTAAAAAACCCCAAGAGCACAGAGATAACTCTTACACTGACCCTTTCCGGTATGAAAGGCACACTGAGTTCAACAACCCTAACACTTAAGCCACAGGAAATGAAAGAAATCAAGGCTAACATTGACGTAAGCGGAGAAAAACCTGGAAAGAAGAGCTTTACAATAAAAATTGAATCGCCACAGTTCAGCGACTTATTAAAGGTAGACTTTGAGCTTGAAGATTGCTATGCGCTTAGTGTCGACTCACGTGCCATTGACAAAGATATAAAGATGGAAGTTTCCCCAGAGCTATGTCCACAAAGCACATTACTTGAGCTCAAGGTTACAAATATAGGAACTAAAGAACAAAATGTAAGGCTATCACTCACAGGTGCAAGATGGCTTTACCTTGAGCCAACAACTTTTAAGCTTGCTCCAAAGGAGATAAAACCTTTCTACATATATGTAAGCCCACCAATAACAGAACCAGCTGGCAATTACACGGGCACACTACTTGTGGAAGCCAACGACTATAAAAAAGAGTTTCCAATAAGGGTAAATCTTGCTTCAGTTACTTTGCCACAGAAAATTGGCATTGAAACATCAGCTAAGGTAGAGGAAACAATAATACAACAGGAAAGAACTGTGAAAGCAAAGATAAAAATTATGAATACTAGTGACTGCACACTTGAGGTTAGTGACATAAAAGCTGAAAAATACGATGTTACTTTTAGCCCAACAAAGTTCACCTTAGACAAAAATGGTTATACGGAGATCACAGCAACCGTGTCACTTGGAAAGCTTGACCTAAATACAATTGAAGTACCGATAGTAGTAACAACTGATAGGGGTTTGATAAAAAAGACAGTAGCTATTGACTTAGTTAAGAAAGAAGTATCTGAATTGCCTGTAAAGGTAACCCCTACCGCAATTACCACAGCTACGCCAACAGTAACAGCCACACCAACAGACAAAAACGTTTTAGCATCACCAGCAGCCCCAGTTGGTGAAGCCACAGCAGAACCAATGACAAACATAATTGTACTTTTGTTCTTAGCAGTGATTGCAGTAGTGATAGTAATACTAGCCTATTACGCTTACAAGAAAGAAAAAAGTGAAGAGACAAGCGAAAAAAACGAGAAAAAGGGCAAGTAGTTTTTTATTTTTTAGTTTTTTATTTTTTATTCATTTTTTTCTTCTTTTTATTTTTTATTTTCCGCTTCTGCTAAATTACCATATCCTTTTTATTGAGCTTATTAGATTATAGTGTAAACAAGCAAGGCACTGAATTATTGAAACACATTGTCTGCAGTCGGTAGGTAAAACTACTGGCGGTACCACGGGAGCATTTTGATCAGGTGGTGGTGTTACTGTTGGACCCACAGTTCCTGGACCGCCTTGGCCGGTTACAGAGCCAAAGGCATTTATCTGTTCCTGAGTACTGAACCATTCAGTATATTCTGGTCTGGTGTTAATAATACTGTTAGATCTAAATCTTACATCAAAATTGATTATTACTGCTTTTGACTCTCCCCCTTTAATTGAATATACGACACTATCTGGGCCAATGTAGCTAGTTAATAAGTATAAAGGCCCATTTATAGATGTAATTTTGTACTCAAGAACTCTGGCAGCTAAATCGTTTCGGTAGCAAGCTTGTATTTCTCCAACACCCCGGTGCTTAGCCCCAGATAAGGTTCCAAGACCACAATCTAACATGTATTCTTTTCTTGTGCTTTTGTCTATTACTTTAACTTTAAGGCTTACCTTCGGTCGACCTTCATATGAGTAATTTTCAATTATTGGTTGATAATAAAATGGCATAAAAACATATTCTACATTTTGCCAGTTGTATTTTCCACTCAATGGGCTTGCATCTATTGAAATTGAAGAATCTTTAAGCTTAATGTCCCTGAGGAGACGTTCTGAATCTGAAAGAGTTTCTGTGGTAATAGTAAAGGCACTTACTAAACCAACAAAAAACAAAAGGAACATTAAATAAAAGCTCTCTCTTTTTATCGCTCCCATTTTATCGCCTTTGATTGTCTTTGATTATATAACATTTTTTACATATAAAAACCTTTGCTTAAATTTTTCACTTATTTTTGAATTAGTTTATTTTTGCTGTCTTATTGGTCAATTATAGAAAATGCTTGCCCCCCATTAGAAAAAGAAAAATTTATATATTAGAAAAATAATTAATTAAAGCAATCTTGGTAATATTAAGTAAATTATGGGGAGGCTGTTGTATGATAAGAAATAGAATTTATTTGGTGTTTTTGGTATTCTTTTTTTTGTTGCCATTTTATTTGGCACAAAGTGTTATTGAAGAAGGCGGGGAAGACGTTGTAAACATAAATGTTGGTGGTAGAAATGTTGAAGCAACCGGTGTTGATTGCTTTGACTATTATCACTTTGGCTCTATTGAATTTGACTACCCACACCCTGAAAAGACCATTTATAAGCCTGGAGAAACTGCCAGCGTTGTGACTACAATTATTAACAACAACGATTATGCTATTGTACAAGGAAATGTGATAGCCCAAATATACTATGAAAATAAAGAAAGTGGGAACTACCAGGGTGATCATCTTCTCAAAGAGTTTTTAGTTTTTGATGGTTTAGCATTGTTGCCAAAGCAGACTTATGACTTAGCCGTTGAGTGGAAGATTCCAAAAGACGCACCAAAAGGAAGGTACGAGGTTGCACTTTACTTCCAAGAGCTACACGCTTTTAACTTATCGGGGCTACCTTTCATTACGAATTATTATGGAGGTCTTGCCAGTTTTGATGTTGATAGCACAAACGACAAGTTGCCATTTTACTTCGACAGGAATGCTGTTATGCTAAACGGCAAACACCAACTTTTGAGACATTTTTCTGAGAATTTTGAACCCGGTAATACTATAACTTATGAAATACCTTTAGTGAATCCCACTGCAAATAAACAAACTGTTACAGTAAACTATGAGCTCTATTCTTGGGACCAAAGTGATGAGAGCAATCTATTAAGCAAATATTATAAAAGTGAAACCATTGAAATTCCGGCAAAGTCTAGCAAAAAGGTTTCTATAAGCTTTAGTGATCTTGAGCCTAGCGCATATGAGCTAAAGATTAGCGCAAGCAATGAAACATGGAGTAGTATAATTCTTCTAAGATTTACAGTAAAGGGAGCTAAAGGTCGTTTTATACATACAGGCCTAACTTCATTCCCACTGCTAAAAGGCACCGACTTTACAATGTTTGCTTGTTTCTCAAATACAACTGATTGGTTCACAAACTTTAATGGTGAGGTTATTTTGGAGCTAAAGGACAACAGGGGAAATGTTTTGGCTACTGAAAGATATTCTGGCGAAATCACACCAAAAATTATGGCAATAAAGAAAGACCTCACTGCTTTGGAGTGCTACGATGAACTTTACCTAAAAGCCACGATAAAAGATGCAGACACAGGCAAGTTACATCAGGAGATAACAAAGGTTTATAGACTTTCAGACTTCAGAGATGCAGATTTTATAAATAAGTTTTTGGAAGACAAGGAACGCATAGAAGCTACTTCAACACCTGCCAAGCCAACACCACCAACAGTTACTAAAACGCCAACCATTGAGAAAACACCAGGAGAAAGACCAGTAAAACCACAAGAGCCAATTTTACCAATGGAAACAATTATTATTGTCACAGTTGTTGTAATAGCAGTAGTTATAGCAACTTTCTATTATATGCGAGCTGCACAAAGAGGTGAAAAGTAATGAAACCTCGCAACATGCAGTTTGTGAAAGAAACAATTCATTTTGGCCTTTTTACTTTTTTTATTGTTTATTTGGTTAGTTTTGTTTTTTCTTATGCGTCCTGTGTAAATGGAATAAATGCAACCGAACTTGCATATGGCAGTAATGGACAAATAAGCCAAATATCAGGCTATGCAAATGGAATTATAAAGGAGTTTAGGCTACCAGTAGTTTGGGGTCAATATAATTTGTACCAAAGAATTTGTGTTGGCGGTGAGTTGGCTTTTAGTGAAGCAGAGAGTGGCTTTAAAATAACTTTTACCCAAAATGATGTTCCTCTTCAGCAAATTCCAAGTTACCTAACTTTGGCACATGGAATTGCAATAGATCCACCAACAGGCGAAGATTTACCACAGCCAGGGGAAGATAAAAATAATTTCAGAAAGAATGAATGGATAAACGAAGGTGCAAACCACGACAGCCCTCCAATTATTAATGTATCAACATCGTTCATAACTAAACTTTGCAATAAAGGACAAAAAAAGTATAATTGTTCCAATTATGGTAACAACAAGCTTTGTACAGTACAAGCTGATTACAGCACACCACAATCTTTTACAACCAAAAAAGAGAAGATTTCTAGCATTCCAAGCACATACATTGCAAGCAATGGTTATGACGCTTATGTAATACCTTTTGGTGGACTTAAAACAGTAGCTTTTGGTGGTACACAACTTTTTAGAGCTATGGAAATAGCTCTTGATTGTAAGGTTTCTTGCGATGGGCCATTAGAGCCAAAAAACGCGTCTGCAAGGGTTCATAAGCTTACAATACAAAAGGAAACAGCAGAAAGTGGAAAAGATTCTTTTTACATAGATTTAGATGAGGCTGCACAAAAGTGTGCTGGTGGCACAGACACATATGTTGGTTGTTACACAAACGAGGGAGCACACTTCTTATACATTGATAAAATCTTTTTCCCGGACACAATGGAATCTGTGGAAGCAGATTGGTTAATAAGGATGTATTCGTCCAAGTATCAAGGAAAAAGCGAGCCAAAGCTATTGTTCCAGTTGCCGCTTGTTGCTGCTACTGGCACACCACCTTTAGTAAATTTTGAATATAACTTTGATGGGGTTACAGGCGAAGAAATACTTGTTAACTTTACTCCTGAAGTCTCAGATCCTGATGGGCAAATAAAATCGCTTACTTGGAACTTTGGTGACGGAAAAAAACACGTGTTGAAGCAACAACCAACATCAGTGACATATGGGTTTAAACCTGGGTATTATACTGTATCACTTACAGTTTATGACAATGATGGACTTAAAGCAAAAAAGGTGAGAACAATAAAAGTTGAGGGTTAAGAAAATTGGTTCAAAAAATGTTTAAACGTAAGATATAAATTGAATAAGTCAAAACCTTTTGTAGAAGGAGGTAATTAAATGGGTTTATTTAAAGAAAAAGTGTCACTTTTTACTTTTTCAATGTTCTTTTTATCTTTTTTTGAGTTCTTTTTTATCTACAGTTATGCTCAAGATTCGGCAAAAGGATTTACTGAGCTAAGCTATGTTGCAATATCCAATGTTTGTCCGCCGCGAGAAACTTACCCTATTGTTACTGAATATGAGGGAAAAATATTCAAATTGTTTCGCTTACCGCCACAAAATTATTTTGGCAGGACTCCGGACACAAATGATCAAAACGAGTTGGCTAGCTTAACCAGAATTGCTGTTGGAATGGAAGTTTCATTAGGTAGTGCTGATTCTGGATATAAGGTAAATTTCCTAAAGAATGATGTGCCTATTGAAAAAGCACCAAGCCATTTGACTTTGGCTTATGGCATAGCTATTGAACCACCCACGGGTGAAGATATCCCACAACCAGAAGAAGAACCACAACCAAGGAAAAATGAGTGGATCAACGAAGGTGGAGAAATCGACTCGCCGCCAATTATTAATGTTTCCAAAGAGTTCATTTCAAAACTCTGTGATAAGGGTCAGAGCAAATATTGGCACTCTTCATACGGTTATAGGAGTGAAAGAGCTGTTAGAGCTGTTAGCGGAGATTATAATATTTCACCGAGCTATTGTACCATAAAACCACCAGAAACTTATCTTATATGCCAAGGTTGTCCAGGTGGTTGTGCAGCCAGGCCTCACAAAAAATTCGAAACAGAGGTGCAGAAGGTAACCTCTATTCCTGATGTGTATATAGCAAGCAATGGCTATGAAGCACATGTTATTCCCTTTGGTGGCCTAAGAACGCAAGCATTTGGTGGAGTACAGCTTTTAAGAGCAGTTGATGGATCTGTAAAATGTGTTATTTCTTGTGTTGGGCGACTAGACGAAAACAAAGGCCCATCCTATGAGATACCGCTGCGCAAAAAGATTGTCAATGGAAAAGAAATGTTTTATTTAGACCTAGACGAAGCAGCAAAAAGTTGCCAAGGTATATCAAACAAGGATCCATATGTTGGATGTTATGATATTGGCAGTGCGTACTTTGCATATGTTGACAAAATATTTTTCCCAGATACAATGGAATCTGTGCAGGCTGACTGGCTTATAAGGTTGTATAAATCCAATGGCAAAATCAATACTATTTCTGGCAAAGAAGAGGAGAAAATGAAACTTATATTCCAGCTCCCATTGCAGCTTGCTTATGGAACACCACCAGAGATAAACTTTGAATATGAAATTGTTGGGATAACTGGTGAAGAATTTGTGGTTTCACTTAAGCCAAACGCTAATGACCCAGATGGCATAGTTGAAAGCATAACATGGGACTTTGGCAATGGAGAGCAAGTTGTTGCTAGACCAAATGAAGAAATTGTATATAGCTTTGAACCAAGTTATTATAGTGTGACCGCTACAGCCTACGATAACAGTGGGTTAAAATCTAAGAAAGTAAGGGTGTTAAATTTGTCTTTGGACACTACAAGGCCTTTATTTTCGGTTATATCCAAGTCATCTATAGAATTGCCTCCAGCCCCACACGGTGCTGAAATACCACCTGAACCGCCTTATTAGGGTTTTTAAAATTAGCATAAAATTTGTCAATTACAAAACTATAGGATATTTCTTACATATTTGTATGCGCTTTCTGCTGCAATTGCCCCTTGCCCACAAGCAACAATCATCTGGGGGAATATACCAGTTATATCACCAGCTGCAAAAACACCTTCTACTGAAGTACGCATTTTATGATCTACCTTTACGTAACCCTTTTCATCTAAACTACATTTTAACATCTTTGCCAAAGCATTGTTTGGCTCTATTCCTATATAAATAAAAGCGCCATCCACTGAAAGTGTTTTTTCTTTTTTAGTTTCACGGTCTACATAGCGAATTCCTTTTAGATTTGAGTCACCTAAAAATTCCAAAACATTTGCATTTGTAATAATCTCAACTTTGTTTTTTGACAGCTGATCTAAATAAGCATTTTCGCACATTAGTTTTGGCATATACTCAATAAGATAAACTTTGCGTGCTATGCTGCTCATGTAAATAGCATTAGCTGCGCCGCTGCTGCCGCCACCAACTATAGCCACAGTCTTATCTGCATAAAGCGGCCCATCACATGTTGCACAGTAACTTATGCCTTTGCCTTCAAACTTTTCAGCGCTAGGCACGTTTAACCTACGATGCTTTGCACCTGTTGCAAGAATAAGAGCATTTGCAATAAAAGAATTGCCGCTATCACTTTCTAGCTTAAATTTGCCACCAATATTCTTTACAGAAGCTATTTTTTCAGCTTCGTTTATTTTTATCCCTAGCCTTTTAGCATGTGCTGCAATTTTTTTAGCAAGCTTGTGACCTACGATCGGCTTAAAACCAGGGTAATTTTCTATTAGAACCGCTTCGTTTAATGTTCCACCAGCAACCTTTTCTTCAAATATCTCTACGGTAAGACCTTTTCTTTTTGAATATATGCCAGCTGTGATGCCGGCCGGCCCAGCACCAACTATTGCAAGTTCTAAGTTGTCCATATGAAAAACTTACTTATGGAAGTTTTTTAAGAGTTTGTTGATTTGATGTCAGTGCTGTCCTTTATAGCAAGTGGCTTCCAGAACCTTGATATATATTCCTCAGGTTCTGTGGTGATTATTTTTTTCATATCTTTTGGAAAGCATTTGGAATAATTTTTCCACAGATATCTTTTGTCAAGAAAAACAACAACACCCCTATCTTTTCTATCTCGAATTACTCTGCCGGATGCTTGAATAGCTCTTGTTATTGCCGGGTTTATATAAGCATAGTACCAACCTGCGCCAAATTTACGCTGATAGTATTCAATAAGACATTTTTGCTCTAGGTCCATCTCATTGAGCGGTATGCCAACAATTATTGCTCCAAGCAACTGGTTACCTATATAGTCTATTCCTTCTGCAAAGCTACCAGAAGCAACTGCAAACAAAACAGCGCCTTTATCTGCACTTTTCTTAAACTCAGTTAAAAGTAGGAAGCGCTCTCTGGTGCTCATCCCTTCGGTTTGTACAAAAATTTTTTTCTTTATTTTTTTGGCCGCATAATCAATCACAGAGTTTAGCAAGTTAAAACATGGAAAAAATACTGCTGTGTTGCCAGGTATTGCATTTACACAATTAGCTACAGTTTCAGCAATTTTTTCATATTCTTTCGGATTTCTTTCGCAGTATTTAGTTGTTGATGTTGGAACAAATAGTGTGAGCTTGTTTTCTTCTGGAAAAGGTGATTTGTATTCACAACTTAAAAAACGATCCTTTGGAACACCTAGCAAATCAGCATACATTTGTTGAGGCAAAAGTGTTCCACTCATAAGTACTGCAGCATATGAATCTTCAAAAATTTGCTTGGAAATTACACTTGGGTCCATAGCTTTTAATTTAATATAAATATTTTCGTCTTCTACCCGCAGAATTCTCAAAAAAGACTCTTCTTGTGATACCCATCTTTCAAGGAAAGAGGAGATTTTTTGTAGAGAGCATTTGCCATAAGGAAAAGCCTCTAAGTAATCAACGGCAAGATCATATAGCAAAACTGACAATTCATTTAGGTCAATGCCCTTACAAGCGCTTTCAAATTCCTCTCTGCTTATAAGCACTTCTTGTGGTTTTATTTTTGTTTCAGTCTCTTTTAAAATTTTTTTAGTAACTGTTTTAAAGGCATTTTTGAGATCTAAAAGCTCATCACATTTTATGCCAATTTTTTTAGTTTCTTCAATGGCGCTGTTGATAATCTTTGTTGAGAGTGTTGAACTTATCAATTTCCTAAGACGTTCTGGCAGGTTGTGGGCTTCATCAACTATTATTATACAATCAGAAAGCTTTACACCGATTCTTTGTAGCAAAACTGCTCTTATCTTTGGACTAAATAGGTGAAAGTAGTCAGCTATAATTACATTTGCTTCAGAAGCTAGATGCATTGCAACTTCGTAACTGCAAAGGCCAAAACCAGAAGCACCTTCAAAATTTTCACAAAACTCTTTAAGATATATATGATGCCAAGTCCCTTTATACTTACCTTTTACGATGCTGAGATTTGCTTTTGCCTTGACTTTTTGCACAGCTGTGTAGCCACAAGTGTTTGCATAAAAAGAGCATGTTTCCTTTTTTCGCATTCTTTTACAAAGGTCATAAAAGGCAGAATCATCAGCGTTCTTAAGATAAGGATTTGAACACATATGACATTTTCCAACCAAATCAATGCCAAGAATATTCGTACCAAACTTTTTATTTATACTATTTAAGAGATCAACTGCAATTTCGTGCTGGGATATTTTTGGGGTTAGAAAGAAAACTTTTTTGTTTTCCATAAGTCCAAAACTCACAGCAGGACTCAGCACAGCAGCTGTTTTGCCAAGGCCTGTAGGAGCATGTGCAAACATTATCTTTTTGTTTTTTATTGCAGCTATGCAATCTTGCAACAATCTGTCTTGTTCTTTGCGTATTGAACTATACGGAAAGTAAATTTGCATCAAAAAAATAGTTTTGGAGGGTTATTTAAAAAATATTGTCTCTAGAGTTCCAGTGAAAAAAGTTTTACTGAGTTTTGTTTTCTGATGATTGGGATGGTTGTTTTTCTTGTGGCACATCTTCTTTGGTTTTTTGTGATACGGATTGCATGTCATTTACCGTGGTGGTGCTTTCTTCTTTTTTGGTTTTGAGCTTTGTAGTATTAGAAAACTTCTTTTCTTTCTCGATGCTTTTCTCTTCTTTTGCTTTTTTTCTCTTTAAGGGCTTGTCACCAATTTCTGATTTATTAGAAGGTGCTGTTTTTTTACTTATCTTTTCTATCTTTTTTGGCTCAAGTTGGACTTGTTTTTTTAATTTGATTTTTTTCTTTTCTTTTTTTGTTTTGAAAAGAGTAGGTGAGGGGAGTGGTTTAAATTTCTTTTTACCTTTTGGGGCCTTTTTTGGTTTCTTTGTTTCTGGTACAGTGGGTTCCTTAACGACTGGGCTTACAGGTGCTTTGGTTGCTTCTTCTTTTATTTTTTCATATGCAAGCAAAGATTCTGGCTTAGCAAATAATTGTGCTTCCTGCTTATCTTCTTCTTTCGCAACGGCTAATTTTTCTCTTAGCTCTTCCTCATTGGCTTTTGCTTCTTTTGTTTTTCCAATAGCCCGTTTCTTTCCAAACTTTGACAGCAAGAACACTTTTTCCTCTGCTTCTTTCAATCTCTGGAGATACTTTTTGTGTATCCACTCTTTTCTTTTTTTGCTAAAATATATATACACTACTAAGATAACCAGTATGGCTAATGCTGCAATCCCCAATATTGCACCCAAACTTAATGGTTTTCCAGAGTATGGTACAAATGTTAATCCGAAAGTCTGCTCTTTGTTAATGTCTGAACTTCTAATTTTAATTGATATATTTGCATCTGTGTCTTTTATAGGATTTGTCAGAGAAAATCTGTAAAGACTGTTCTGATCTTTTACGAATATTCCTTTTTGCAGTTGAGCATTTATTATAACTTCTCCACTTATGCTGTTTTTGTCTATCGGCTTATTATCCTTTAATATTCTCACCAAAATATAATCAAAGCCTTTCTCAGGGATTTGCTCATGTTGGCTTGGGTATATCAATTCGATCGTGACATTATTCATGTCTCCCATAGGTGAAGGTATAAATATGCTGGCCTCCTTTTTGTCAGATTCGTTTCCTGCTAGGTCAACCGCGGTGAGCCAGTAGGTATATGTTTTACCTTCAATTACATTTAAATCTGAATAGCTATAGGCTATAGAATCAGCATACTTTATACCATCCTTGTATATTACATAAAATTGTATTCCACTCAAATTATCTTTTGCTGGTTCCCACTGAAGTATTACCCTGCCATTTTGATAAACCGCTCTAAATACCTGGCTCACTGTAGGCTTTACTTTATCTAGCAAAGCATATGCTTTTTTTATAGTTTCTTTTATGCCATATTTTGAATCTACCGAGTAATATTCTATTGTGTTTATCCCGTCTTCAGTTATCTCTACTCTTGTACCTACAATCCAACTCCCACCGTTTAATCTGTAGTATGTCTCTTTACAGGTTGTACCAACAGCAGTACAATTAAGATCAACATAGAACGGCTGTTTAAACCATCTACCTGTATTTGTGGCTGTTGTGGTTATTGAAGCTGTGGTTGCTGGAGTAACTGTTGGTTGTGGAGTTGGTGTGAACTTAGGTGTTGGTGTTGGGGTTCTTGTTGGGGATGGTGTTGGTGAATAGTAAGGCTGTCTTGTTTGTGTAGGTGATGGGCTTGGTGATGGTGAAGTAGCTGGGGATGGAGAAGGTGATGGTGAAGGGCTTGGAGTTGGTGATGGGCTTGGTGATGGTGAAGTAGCTGGGGATGGAGAAGGTGATGGTGAAGGGCTTGGAGTTGGTGATGGGGATGGAGTTGGTGTTTGATTCAAGACTTGCAAGATCTTTGTTGCATACACTGTGTTAGGTGGATCCTTTGTTTTAACCAAAACATTTGCGTCTGTGCCCCAAGTGTTATCCACATAAACCCCATAATTACAATCAATTGTTTTTTTTGTCACATCGCGGTAGCTACAAGTCATTTTTGCTTCATCAACCTTGTTCCACCATGTGCTGGTAGCAGGTGATTTTACAGATATTTTTGTATTGCTTAGGTCCGTACTTCTGTCTTCGTCATATATTTCTACTATAATGTAATTATTTTTGTCTCTTATAAGATAATCAGTGGTTATCCTTACAGATGGGGCGGTTGCAAAGTAAATGGAATAAAAACCAGTATCTTTCGTTGTATTATAGTAAAAAAAGAGCAGCACAAGAAAAAATATGGTTGCCACTATCAAAAAGAAAAAAATTTTTAGATTTTTAGTAAGCGGCATAGTAAAACTCATTGTAAAATAAATACAGTTAAATAGAATTTAATTCTTACGGTAAGTTCTCTTTGTAAACTCGCATGTAAATTTGCAATCTGTTATGGTATTAGCAAAAAAATGCGAAAGTGAGATAACATTAAATTATTTTTGGTTTTAAAGGAAGGTATGCATAGCCTCCCCCATGTTTTTTATAGTTCACTAACTGGGTTTTTAACGATAGAGGTTGCTGGAAATTACATTGCTGATTACATTTGGGTAGTTGCCGTTTTTTTGATAACTATTCTAATTGCAAAGATATTCAAATATCTAATAAAAAACAAGATAAAAAAGATTGTAGAAAAAACAGGTAACGATGTAGCTAAACTCATAGTAGAGGTAATAGAGCACATAGGAGTACTGTTCTATGTTATACTAGCGCTGTATATTTCGCTCAGATTTGTTGATCTACAAGAAGAAATTAGAAGATACCTTGACTACCTGCTAATGATAACTATTGTATTCTATTCAGTGAAAGCAATTCAAACAATCACAATTTTCATGTTAAGGAAAGGCATATTTAAAAGCGCTGGCAAAGGTGTTACAACCCTTTTTGAGAACATTATAAAGATATTTCTCTGGACTTTCGCATTGCTGCTTATTCTTCAAAATTTGGGCTATAAAATAGACACGCTTATAACTGGTTTAGGAATTGCAGGTATTGCAGTAGCTTTTGCAATGCAAAAGGTTCTAGAGGATATCTTCAGCGCTTTGTCTATATATTTTGACAAGCCTTTTTCTGTTGGCGACTTTGTCGTTGTTGGACAGGACATGGGAACTGTAAAGGATATCGGTTTAAGGTCTACAAGAATACAAAGCTTACAAGGCCCTGAAATAGTAATACCAAATAGAGAAATGACTAGCACAAGAGTAACAAACTACAAGAAAATGGAAAGAAGGCGTGTAGAGTTCAGTTTTACGGTTACATATGAAACACCAATAGAAAAACTTGAAAAAATCCCAAAGATCATAGCTGAAATTATAAGAAAAGCCGAGCTTGCCGATCTAGAAAGAGTACATCTTAAGCGCCTTGGAGAATATGGAATAATATTTGAAGTTGTGTACTACATGAAAACACCAGACTACTTTAAGTACATGGACACACAGCAGGAGATAAATTATGCACTTATAAAAGAGCTAAGGAAAGAAGGCGTAAAGTTTGCATATCCGACACAAACAGTGTATCTCAACAACGTGTCATGAGCGCAAATAGCACAGGGTTAGCATTTAGAATTTTTATTATTTTAGTTTTTTCTTCAACTCGCTTATTATCTCTTTGGCTTTTTCTTCTCGAGCTGGGGTGATATCTTGTTTTTTTTCACTCTTTACATTTGCTTCTTTGTACATTCCTATTATTTCTTTGAATTTTTTTGGAGTGACTATTTCTTCATCTTGGGGTTTTTTTACAATTTCAGGAAACTTTTTTAAATTTTGAGAAGTGAACTGTAAGTAAGGCTCATTGGGTTTGTTTTTTTCTTTGTATTTTTTGTATAAGAAGTATGCCAAGAAAAAGACTATGCAGACCAAGAGTAGTATTATAATCCAATTAGTTACAATTGCTAATAAGCCGGTGCTTGTTGATTTAAATGTTACATTTGCTGTTTTTTCACCACTCATTCCAGCCCCTTGGACAAACACTTTTAAAGAGAATGTACCTTCGCTAATTGGATTAGATAATTTCATTTTGTATATGCCACTGCTTTCCTTTAAGAATTGCCCATTTTCTCTAAGGCCATTAAAGTAAACACTAGCACTCAAAGCACTTTTGTCAAGGGGCTTGCCATTTACTGTTACTCTTATCACGATATGGTCTATCTTTTCTACAGGTAACTCGTTCAATCCTTCTTTTGGATATTCAAAATATATTTCGAGCTCGTCTTTAGACACACTTGATGGGGTTGTTGGGCTTACCATTGGCGAAACTGTTTGAATCGGTGAACTATAAGTAGATATGGAAGTTTTATTATCAATTACTTTAAATGTTCTTTCATAAGAAGTTATTCCACGGCTATCGCTAATAAAAACTCTAAACAAAGCTTCAGAGCTCCACTTTTCGTCTATATAAAAAATATAAGTACAGGTTAGGCTGCTAGCTGTACCAGAACATTTCATTCTTTCTTCGTAAATTCTAAAACCAGTATCAGAAGGGGGTGATTTTGCAGAAACATAGACTGAATATACATCTAGCATATTTTCTTGATCTAAAATATTGACTATTATGGAATTTATTTCAAGTTTTTTTAAGTTTGCGTCCACTACTTCTATCTTTGGCTTGTTATAAGTGCCAAACTTTAAACTCACATTCTTGTACGCCTTTTCACCATAATCAATTGAATCCTTTGCAACGATTTCTATTATAGCGTCTGAACCCCATGCTGAAGTTGGTGTTACATCGTATGAGCACGATATGCTAAAACCTGTACCTGTACAAGACATTTTTTGGTTAGAAATTATCAATGCCATACTGCTAGATGACTTAATTGAAAGAAGGACATTATTAGCATCTATGTCACCATCAGGGTCAGTCACTGTTGCTTTTATAGTGTTGCTTTGGTTTATTATTAGATAGTCTAAAAATATGCTAACTTCTGGTCTGCTTGTTGTGGTTGGTGTTGGTGTTACAGATGGTGTGATTGTTGGAATTGGTGTTGGACAAAGCGTGGGGCTTGGTGTAGGTGATGGAACCGGGGAAGTAACGGGTGATGGCGAATGTTCGGGCGTAGGTACTGGTGTTGGAGAAAGAATTGGAGTTATGGGTGGACTTGGCGTTGCTGAAGATCCAGTAACTGTAAAAAGCTGCTGACCTGGATTACCAAATGCAATTTTATCCCTAGCAATTACTTCTACCAATGCATTGTTAGCCCATGTTGAATCAGGTGTGATTATAACGGTACAAGTTAAATATAAGCCACTACCAGAACAAGACATCTTATTTTGATATATTTTGTAATAATTTGCATTGCTTGGCGATTTGGCTGAAATAAAAACACCATTAAGGTCTGCATCGCCATCAAAATCAGTAATTATAGCAGTAATTGTGTTGTTCTGATTTCTGATAAGATAAAAATTGTTTGAATATATAGCAAGCACTGTAGGTCTAACTGGTGATTGTGGAGAAGGATTTGTCACTGTTTGAGTTGGTGATAACGGTGGAACTGGCGATGAGGTTGGTATTGGTGTTGGAGATGGAGTTGGAGATAG
>JAWANJ010000015.1:4965-18990 GCA_038895395.1 Candidatus Iainarchaeum sp. | reverse complement strand
CCTCTCAAATAATATCAGCAGCTATTGTAGTTGGTCTATTCTTCGTGGCGTTGTTTTCTGTAGAGATAAGCAGATATAACTACATTGCCGAACAGACAAAGGCAATGGAAACTTATGCTGAAGAAAAACGCTTTGAGGAAAGCGTAGATGCACTTCTAAAAATTTCTGAGCCAAGGACAAAAGAAACAATTGGCGAGATATTCGCTAACTGCGCTTACTATGGCCCTGTTGATAAAAACTATGGTGGGTTAATAGTCAATTGCAAGTCAATTATAGAAGAGCTCTTTGATAGCTTTTATGGTCGTGAAAATTATTATATTAAAATACCACTGCATTATTCGCTGATAACAAAAAGTGTTGAACTTTACTTTATAGTAGATTCATCTGACAGTATGACAGACGACCTTGCTAAAATAGGGCAGTCAATTGTTTATATTTCAAATAATTTCACTGGAGACATAAACTTTTATGTTTACACTTTGTCAACACCAATGAGTGTTTCACAGTGCTCTATGCCAAACGTAACTTGTGGTGTGATTCCAAAAAGCGACTTAGAAAGTTTGTGCGATCAGGCAGGCATCCCACAAGACCAATGTGTTTTACAGGAAGCTTATGGTTTGGGTGTTGCTTGGGTCGCACATCAGACACCAAAGGATTCAAACAACTTGCGTATACTCTTAGTTTTTTCAGATGAGCTTTCATGCTCAGACGCGTTTGTATATAATGGGATAGCATATGGCGGTAAAGAAATAGCAGACAAGAGCATTGATTTTGGTATAAATGCCGCGATAGGGCACCAGAACTTTTCAGTTTATCCTGTTTTATGTGATCCTCTAAACATAAACAAACCAGGTTCACTTGTACAAATTCATGATGAAAATGCCATAATTGAGGACATGAATAGACTTGCAATAATGCTAAATGGCGAATTCATTGATTTTTCTAAGGGTTATTCTCAATCGAAGATTGATATGCTGCTAGAAAAAATAGTATTTGAATCAACTACTGTCAAGGGAGAACTAATCGAGATTGGAACTAAGAAAGAAAAAGCAGAGCGCTATGCCTATGACCGTGTCATAATGATGCCAAGCAAAAAACCAGCACATTTCACAATTTGGATCTACAAAGAAAGGCAGCCTTACCAGATGCAAACAGTGGTTGTTAAAATGCCCCCAGTAGCAATAATAAATGCAAATCCGCGTGTGCTTTTGAATGCACCTTACACAACAAATCTTGACGGCTCACTTTCTTATGATCCTGACGGTGGTTCAATTGTAGCTTATGAATGGGACATAAATGGAACAATTGTTAGCAACCAACCTAAATTTACGCATACTTTTCCAAGTGAGGGGCAATATGTTGTAAAGCTTACTGTTACAGATGATGAAGGTCAGCAGGCATCAGCCACAATAACAATAATTGCCGGTAAAAAACCAACATTCGACTTTATCTTTGTGCCAATAAACTGGTCTGGATCCAATGCAAGCTTTGAGTCAGCAGTAAGAGCCCACTTTAAGAAATTTGTGGACGGTGCTCACCTTGACAATTGCAAAGATAACTATTCTACTATCATAATACAGCCAGAAGCTCACAATTGCTTAATACCTAGGCTTAACTCTTGCATGAACGAAGATGAACGTTTTACTATTTTCAACGAAATTTTAAAGTGCGTGCAAAAAGCAGGTTACTCTGTAAATTGGTCAAGCATGCGAATTGTCGGTATAACACAAAGTGACATATGTTTCTTAATACCAAATGGCAATGCTGTTATTGGATTCACAGAATTTGGTACTTATCCAACAGTTTGTGAAGAAGCGTATACTGAATGTTCTGCACATGAGCTCGGGCATCAGTTTTACTTCTGCGAGCAGTACTCAAAGAATGCATGGTACTCTCAGAACTCAAGGCTTTCCTCAGTTGGTGGATGCAAAAACAAGTATCCCGATGGTACAAACCACTGTTCTGCATATGGTTCTGTAACTACAAATTGTCCAGAATATCCTGGAAGCGATCTAGATTGTCTCGGGCGTAAGATACCTGTGAATGGTACTATAGGTAGAAGCGTAATGGGACCTGGAGGTCTTAATGTACCCAGGCTTTATGACTGCTTTGAAGAACCTGTAATAAGGGGTGCATTGAAATGCTCTTAACTAAAGAGCAAATCATACTCAATCAAAAAGGTAACATTCTTGCTTTTCTCATGATTGCAATAATTTCACTTATATTTATTCTGGTGCTCACAAGACACGAGCCTTTAAGTATTCCTAAAGACATAAACAGCGAAACCAAGGTTGATACGATAACAATGGAAAACACCATGCGCTCAGTAAGGCAAAGTATACAAAATTTTTCAAAAGAAGGTTTGTCTGTAAGTTCAAACCTTTGGGTATGTAATATTTTTATGCCCCCTTTAGCCAACGAAATAGACACAAATGGCGCATATTTTATAAAGAGAGAGTTACAGGGCTGTTATAGGCGCTTAGAAGAAGAACTTGGTTACAACTATAACATGAATTTTAATGTTTCACTTGGCTTGTATGGTGGCGATTCAGTGAAAGAACAACTTGACAAAATGATGTCCTTGCCAAACGATCGTGTAGACATCAATGTTTCATTTGTTGTTGTTGAGACTGAAATTGAGAGCGGAAAAAGAAAATTATCCAATAGCTACGTGCTTTCTTACCCATACAGAATATGGCACGCTTATAAAAAGTATTTAGAATGGGGACAAAATTATCTTTCAATTTTAGGTACTGATGTGTGTGAAGAATTGAAAAAAGCAAAAGGTCCATGCCTTTTCAAAGGTGTTGCTGATCCAACATATCATATTGTTATAACTGATGGTTACGTGAGATCGCAAATCGACCTTAATGACGTAAACATTGACAATGCTTTGAACAAACAGTTAGAATATCTAAACCAAGTAATGAATCCAATTGGCTTCGAATGTGAATATGAGAAAATAATGGAAAAAAAAGATCTTGCAATAAGCCGTGACCAAAATTGTGTTAAACCCGCATGCTCGGGAATCCAAATAACTTCTTACAATATAGAAGGTATTTGTGGCACACAGGAAGAAAAGCAAGGTACCGCATGCCCCGTAAGACCCGCATTGGGTCCCTGGGTAGCACCACCAATGGGTATTGTTGAACACAACTACACAAAGTCATGTACTTTTGGAGAATGCAAAATAGAAATCGTTGGCGCTAATCCTTATGTTGCTTTTACAGTGAATTTTATATGCAAAGACACTACTACAAGTGTGTCAATGTCTCCAAATGTTGAGCCTTCAATGTTGAAAATAGGTGTTTATGCAAACATAGTTCGTGTTTGTCCACCAACAGCAATCCCATTGGCAGGATAGCCACAGATACAGCTTTTTAAATTATAACCTTTGTATTAATTATGAGGGGATTTTCATAAGGCTGCCTTTCTTCGGAAAGAAAAAAGAAAAAACAGTTCCAGTTGAGCCTACTGTACAACACTTTCCAAAGTTCGAGAGCCATGAAGATATGCCGTCACCATTTCTTCACGAAGATGAACAGCAAGCTATATTTTCAGAACTTGAATCATACCTTGAAGAAAAACCAGAAAAACCAAAAATTGAACACGTAGAGGAAAAACAAAAAAAAGAGGAAAAAGTTGCAATTGAAAAAGTAAAGATGGAATTGCAAAAAGCCTTGGAGAGCTCTAGCATAACAGAAAAGATTGAAGATGGTTCAGAAACTTTAGAAGAAAACAAAATTGCAAGTACAAAACCTTCGGAAGCTAGCCACTCAAAATTTTCTATAGATGAAAAAATTGCTAACATAAAAAGGGACTTGGGATTACTTAAATGAAACTAATTTAACCCTTTTTAATCAATTTATTTTCATGGTTGAGCTTTGGACAGAAAAGTACGCACCTAAAAAATGGTCCGAATTCATAGGCAACAGCCAAGCTGTTGCTAGAGTCAAAGAATGGGCTGATTTGTGGAAAAAAGGAAAGCCACAAAAACCACTTCTTTTATATGGCCCAGTAGGTAATGGAAAAACAACGCTTGCTCATCTTTGTGCAAGAGAAATGGGTTGGCAACTATTCGAAATGAACGCCAGTGATTTTCGTACAAAAGAACTTGTTGAGAAGCTTGCAGGTAATGCTGCCCAAGGTGCATCCCTTTTTAGTTCATTAAGATTGATCTTGCTTGATGAGATAGATGGCTTGCAGGTACAGGATAAGGGGGGTGCTGAAGCAATTTCAAAAATTATTAAAGAGTCCAGAAATCCAGTAATACTGACAGCTAACGACATATATGAAAACAAAAAACTAGTTCAAGTAAGGGCAAACTGTGAGCTAATAAAGATGGATCGTGTTGCTTATACCTCTATATTGTCGCTTCTAATTAAAATTTGTACTTCCGAAAACATCCCATTTGAAGAAAGTGCTTTGGAGATTTTGGCAAAAGAATCCTCGGGAGATGTTAGAGCTGCTATATTGGATTTACAGACTCTCTCTCTGGCTGGAAAAATAACCGTTGAAAATGTAAAAAAGCTTAGCTATAGGGAGCGAGAGCAAAATATATTCAATGTCCTAGCTTTAATACTGCGTGCAAAGACATTCAAAGAGGTACGAGTTGCAAGGGCACAATCAGATGTTGATGATGAAATGCTATCAGCCTGGGTTTCTGAAAATATCCCTTTACAATACGATTCTGCTGATGTAGCAAATGCTATGGTCCAAATATCACTTTCCGATGTCTTTGAGGGGCGGATAGCAAAAAGGCAATATTTTGGCCTAAAACGCTATGTCTCTGACTTGGCCATAGCCTGTTCTGTCCTAAGTAGAAGTAAGGACTATCACGGCTGGGTAAAATATCAATTTCCAAAAATTATAAGCGAACTTAGCTTAAGTACTCAACAACGGGCTATAAAAAAGAGCATATGCAAAAAAATTGGTAAAATTATAAATGAATCTGCAAGTAGCGTAGCCTTAAATGAGTTACCGCTGATAATGCTTATGTTTACAGATAAAAGACATGCGGCAGCACTTACAGCTATTTTTGATTTTGATGAAAAGGAGGTTGCCTTTTTGCTACCAAAACACAATGCTGAAAGCCTGCAAGATATAATGAATGAATCTGAAAAAATCAGGTTAAAATTTATGAAAGAGAAAATGTTTGGGGATAAAACTCTTGAAAAAGCTAATGCTTCCCAAAAAAAGAAAAAATAAAACCAATAGTTAAATAGATTTCTCTAAAATTATTTTTTTTGTAAGTGCTCTCACAAACTTAAGTCCCCGTTCGTGATCAAAATTTATTTTATGCTCTACCTTTAAAATTAGTGGGTCCTTTACAAAACCTTCGATGCTAAAAACATATTCAACGCAAAATTCGCCTAAGCAGCACTTTGGGTTTTTGTTTGAGTCAATCTCATAAGAGCAGTTCCAGTCGTTCATTTTTGTATTTTTTATTTCTTTTAATATGCTTTCGGAAATCGGCCCTATCTTTAAAACCATTTTTTCAACTTTTCGTTCATAAATTTTGAAATCACCGTATTCGACAGTTAAAGCAGGTATTTTTTTGTCTAAACCGACTTTTATTAGATGAAAATCCTCAACAAGTTTTGGTAGCTCATATAAATTAGAAAATAGATTTTTACCCTCCAACTGATAAATTCCATTTATGATTTCCAGATATGCTTTGTAAAGCTCACTGTTTTTATCTTTAAATTTATGCCCTATTTTTTCATACTTCTTAATACTACCGGATGTCTTTCCAATTTTTTCTATCCTAATCCCGCAGTTATGATCTAAAGCTCCCTCAACCAAAACATCAAAATTGCAGTCCCTGAGCGAAGGTGTTCTACCTTCGGCAAATGTTTTTATACTGAACTCGATGAAAAAGTTTAAGTCGTTTAGGTCTGCTATAAAAAAATCTGCAGAGCAAATTAAGGGGTTTTCATAAGCTGCCTTTTTTTCACAGTTTATTTTTTCTGCATTTAAAAGGGCTATTCCACTTTCTTTTATTGAAACAAGATCTGCTTTATCTAAGGGATAGCCAAAGTTTGGATCATTTGTAATATCTTCCAAAGGAGCTATATAAAACAAAATATTAAAAAAGCAAAAAAACACAAAGGCAAACACAAGCAGTATAATCGCTGAGCTAAATACTTCATTCATATCGATACCCAAAAAAAGCTATAAAGAACCAAAAAAACTAGCAAATTATAAAGACCGTGTAACCACATTACAGAAACGAGCCCTTCTTTCAAGTAGTGTTTTCCAAGAATTATACCAATAAAAAAAGTTGCAGCTATGACACCAATATCTTTCATTGTCTCTAAAGAGCCTAAGGTGTGAGACATCCCAAAAATAAAAGAGCTAAACATCAGTGCGCCAGTTTCGGCCCAATAAAACTTGAAAATCTCTAAAATTTTTTTTGTATATTTAAGTATTATGCCTCTAAACAAAATCTCTTCCAAAATCGGTGCTGCAAGTATAACAATAAAAACATAGCGGCGATTGTATCCAACCTCACTAACATTCTCAACGTTCGTATTGAAAAAAATGTAAAAGATTAAAACAACAGAATAGGCAATTATAAAACACCATAACAACGGAAAACCAAGTTTAGAGAAAAATTGCAACGAATTTACAAATGATTCCTTGAGTTTTTTAACCCTTCTATTTTCTACTAGCACAGCCCCTAATATGCTAAAAACAAACAAAAAAAATAAAATTAACCCAAAAATGCCACCAAGAAAAGACAAATATAGGAAAATTAGGGCAGATAAAAAAAGAATGTTTTGTGCTATTTTAAATAGTTCCATCTGATATCCCTAATTAAATTTCCATCTCTAATGCAGCCACCGGCATCTCTAGACCAAAATTTTTAAGAACTTCTCTTCTGACAACACCAAGTGCTGCGATTTTGTTATCTATTTTTGCTATTGCACAAAAGCCCTTTTCAAAGGATGGTTGATCTGTTTTTTCTACTTTATATTTCAAGCCCATGGAATCACAGATTGAATCGAAGATGGATTTGATTTCATTAAAATTTGCCTTAGGGTGTGAAATAGCAATAGATACCAACGTTTTTTCTTCGAAGTCATCATTTTTCTTAACAACCACCTTTCCAACTTCAAATACCTTTTGTGGATATTCTCTGTGTTTGTTTTTTGAAAGCATTGAAAGCAACTCCGGCAGAATGCTTTTTCTGATAACTGAGTACTCCGAAGATACTGGATTTTCAAGTTCTACCAAGTCAGCATCTGACAACAGCATGTATTTTGATTGCTTTTCTTTAGAGGTCAAAGTGTATGTAAGTACCTCTTGAAGACCAAGACCAATGCAAACTTCCCTTAAAGCATTAATATCCCGGCGCTCTTTTAATTCAGCACCTCTGCAAGGTATCAAAACTTTCTCAGGCTTTAGCTTGTTATAGTCAGACGCGATCAATAAATCTTCTACTATGTCTACAGCATGTAGAATATCTGCTCTGTAAGACCCATATAATACTTCCATAAAGCCTTTATTTATCCGACAATCCATTCTTTTCATCGCTGCAAACATCTTTAATCTATTAGATGCTACTTTTTCACCCCATATGCTTTCAATAAGAGACAAAGGTACTTTTATTTTTCTTGGTCTCATATGTGGTGTTAATATCTGTTCGTCTTTGTATTTAACCAAAACACTTTCTATTCTAGCACCTCGGTCATAGAGTGCAGCGCATACAATGTCCAAAGCTGTATTGATTATTTTTTGGTCAAATCCAGTTATATCAATAAATAAGTTTCTTGTTCTAGTTGTAACTTTACCCGAATAGTCCGAGTTTATTATTGGTGGCATTGAAAGTACTTCGCCTTTCGCGTCCACAAGTAGTGGGTACTTCTTGAAACTGCTTATAAGTTTTCCATACTCCTGTCCTTTTGGGTGTAGCTCAAGAATCTCCTTTAATGTAAGTTTTTCTTTGAAATCTAAAGGCACAAATTTTGTACTTGGATCTGCGGCATAGTACTTCAAATTTCCGGAAATCTTGTCGTAATCAAAAAGCCCTATTGCTATTTCTTTTCTTTTTCTTCCAAATGTTTCGCATATCTTCTCTTGAAGCTGAATCATCTGCTTTAAGAAATGTTCAGTAACTTTTACATTTTTTGCAATTGCATATGCACCTCTAGGTCTTATGCCAATAAGCTTTGGATCTACATCAACAGAAACATTTCCATTGTATACTTTAAACCTTGGTAAGCCAAGGCTTTTGCCGTAAAGACCACGAAGTTCTCTTGCAATACCTTCAACACTTAGAAGATCCGGCCTGTTTGTATCCTTTATTTCTAGCCTTAAAGCATCTCCTTGCGCTTCGCTTATATCCGCTTTAACAAAAGGCATTGCTTTTTTATCGAGCTCGTCAATGCTTAGTTTTTTTCCTACAAGCATTTCAAGATCTTTCTTGCTAATCTCAATTGTAGGCATATCAAAACCTCACAATCTCATGATTTCTAAGCCAGTCAAGGTCAGTGCTAAATAGCTCTCTCATATCATCTATGCCAAGCTTAAACATAGCAAGTCTATCTATCCCAAGACCCCATGCAAGAACATTGCATTTTATCCCTAAGGGTCTTACTACTTCAGGCCTAAAAAGCCCAGCACCACCAAATTCGATCCAACCAAGCTCAGGGTGTTTTGCTGAAAGCTCAACGCTTGGCTCTGTAAATGGATAATAGTCTGGCTTGAATCTAACCTCTTTTGCACCAGCTATCTCTTCTGCGAACTCTTTAAGCATCCCAAGAAGATGTCTAAAGCTTAGGTTGGCAACAATTATTCCTTCAAGCTGATTAAATTCCATCAAGTGTGTTTTATCTATCTTATCAGGCCTGTAGCATCTAGCTATTGCAAAGTACTTTTTAGGTATTTCAACACCTTCAACCATTTGCCTTGCGCTGTGTGCAGTTCCATGTGCTGCTGGCATAAGACGCCTAGCAAGATCAGCACTCCATTTGTAGCCCCAGCCAGTACTGCCAGTGTTTGCGCCATTTTCATGCGCAGCTTTTACAGCCATTACTATCTTTCTGTTTGGGAGTCTACCATACTTTGGACTTTTAAGTCTAAAAGTACTAGTCCAATCTCTTGCTGGGTGATTTTGTGGCTGAAATAGCACATCAAAGTTGTAAAATTCTTCCACAATCAAAGGGCTTTTCATTTCTTCAAAGCCCATGGCAACAAGCTTTGCTCTTACCTCGTCAAGAAACCTTAAGTAAGGATGCTTTTTTCCCATGAACATTCTTTCAACTTTTACGTCAAGATTGTATTCCCTTTGATCTATCTTATTAGCAATTTCAAGTGCTCCTAAACCCGACTCGTTTATTTTTGCACAAAGAACATTTTTTTTCCTTACTTCCAATAATCCTCTTTTTAAAATTTCGTTTACATCAGAACAACTTTTATCAATGGTTTGCCCCTGGTTTACAGCTTTCAAAATTTCCTTTATTTTATCAGCCCCTAAAAATTCTTTTTCTAAGCCAGTTAGCTCGACTTCTTTTTTTTCATTTACAACAATAAGATTGTTTCTTTTCGCTTTACCAAAAGCCGCATCAAATTCAATCTTGCTAAGTGCGCTCTCTTTAAACAAAACACTCAACTCTGCTTTACCTCCAAGCTTTTGAAGTGTTGCTATGAGTTTTTCTTCAGGAAGGCCTTCAGAAAGCGCTTTGAGACCTTTCTCTGTAAGCATTGGTTGTTCTTCTTCTTTCTTTTCAAGCTCAACAAGGCCTTTTTCTCCTAACCAACCTAGAGCTCTGCGCACAGAATCTATAGGCATAGACGCTTTTTCAGCAATTTCTTTCTCTTCAAGTAGTGAGCCATCTTTAAGTGCTTCAAGAGCCTTGACTTCAATGTTGCTAAGAGCTTTTGCAATATTTTCAATGTTAGCCATCAAAGCACCATTTTGGTAATGTTTAACATATTTATGTAAACCATTGAATGTTTATAATCCTTTTCTGTATGGAAAACATTTAAAATGGGTAAAAGTATTATTTTTGCATGGTTTCACTTACAGAAGAGCCCTTCTATGTTGAACCACCCTATCATTACAGGCCTTCAGTTGTGGAATACCTCACAAAAGTTGACGTTACAAAATCAAGCATAATTGCTGATCTTCTTCACATGGACCAAAAGGGAAACATAAATATAGAAGCATATGGGGAAGGAATGCTTTTAATCAAGCTTAAAACACCAGAGGGCTTAAGCGGCAGCGAGCTTTTTCTTTGGGATTTTCTGAAGCGATATCAAAAAAACGATAGTGATAATATTGTAGAGCTAAAAGAGAAGAATATATCTAAGGAAGTCGTAGAATATTATGGGTTGCTAACGAGGCGAAACACTCTACACAAGTTTTATTTTTCACCGCATCCACAGAGCGAAGCAGAGATACCGAACACAATGCAGTTAGCTGTTTTGTTTTTTCTGAACATGCTTTACCCAGAGCCAAGGGAATCATCTGAAAAAGACCTTGTCTGGCTAAAACTGCGAACTATTTTTTTGGTGGGCCTTTTAAACATCTTTAGTTTCTGGTTTTTGATTTTGTCGTTGCCTAAGATATCTTCTAAGTTAAAAGACCTCAAAACATTTGCAAGAGTTTTTATCGTGAGATACCTTAAGTTAACAATTCTGCAGTATTTGCTTTTTATTGGCTTCTTTCTAGCACTTCTATCCTTGTTTTTAGTTGTTGGCTTCGTAATCTTACCCTTATATTTCATTTTCTTATTTAACTATTGGTACAAATGTGCCCTTTTTAGCTGTGATTTCTACACTTGGCTTTTCGAAAAAAAGACGTGCGAAGAACATAGGCGCGAATGGTTAAAATTCAAAAAGTTTGTTTGTGACTACTCTGAGCTTGAGAACAAATCTGTTAAATACTATGAGCTTTGGGGAGAATTTTACTACTATGCGCTAGCTGTTGGCGCGATAAAAAATCCTCTGCTTGGTTAGTTTGCTATTTTTTTTAAGTAGTAGCAACCTTCCCTTTAAGTCCTTCAGCTATATCTATTTTAGGAAGCCCAACAATAATTTTTTTAAGCGAGTCCATTAACTTTTTCTTTGCACTTGTTTTTACCAATGCGTTTTCAAGAACATCGTTTAGGGTTAAAACAGGGATAACTTTTATTTTTTTCAATTCTTCTTTTGGTATCACTATATCAGCCATATTTGCTTTAGGTATTATAACCTCTTTGAAACCTGCCTTTATTGCAGCTTCTATCTTTGGCGTTATACCACCAACAGGAAGCACCTCACCTCTTACTGACAATGAGCCTGTCATTGCAACATCTTGTTTTACAGGTATTTTTTCAAGTGCAGAAATCACCGCAGTTGCAACACTTACCGAAGCAGAATCGCCTTCAACACCTTCGTAAGTTTGTATGAATTGTATGTGGAGATCATGCCTGCTTATATCCTTGCCGCTGACTTTCTTTATTATTGCTGAGACATTCTGTACGGCTTCTTTTGCGATTTCTCCAAGCTTTCCAGTAGCAATTATTTTGCCCTCTGCTTTAGATGCTGCTGGAGCTATCTCTGCTTCAATTGGCAGCACAAGTCCTGCTGAACCGTCTGGGCTTACAGCCAAACCATTTACTCTGCCAATAGCAGAACCTTTTGTTATGTATACCTCATAATCCTTGCGGAATTCAATTAGTTTTTCCATTATTTGCTGTTCAAGTGTGACAGCAGACTGTTTTGCTTCTATTACATCAATTCTATCAACAAATTGCTTGCCCTTGCTTTTCGCTATGTCGCCAGCAGCTCTTATAAGCCCACCAAGGTCTCTTAACCTCAGCGTTAAACGATTCTTGCGTTGCGCTCTTTTTTTTGCTTCAAGTATTATCTCTTCAACAGCTTCTCTCGTAAAGTGAGGTATCTTGCCATCTTTTTTAACTTCTTGGGCCACAAACCTCACAAGCTTGGCTCTATTTTCTGGCGTGTCAGGCATATCTAAATTCAAATAGATCTCATAGCCATAGCCTCTTATCCTCGAGCGTAACGCAGGATGTACTTTTGCTAAATCTTCATAATTACCAGCTGCAACAAGCACAAAATCACAAGGCACTGGATCTGTGCGCACCATAGAGCCTGAGCTTAATTCGCTCTGTCCAGTTATAGCATACTTTTTTTCTTGCATAGCAGTTAGCAACTCTTGTTGAGATTTCATAGACAGTGAAGCAATTTCATCTATGAAAAGCACACCCTTGTGGGTCCTATGAATCATACCTGGTTCAACACGCAGGTGTGGTGGTGTGCCAAGCCCACCGCTTTGTAGCGGATCGTGACGGACATCACCTAACAACGCTCCTGCCTTTGCACCAGTTGCCTCAATAAAAGGTGCTGTTGTTTTCCCCGAATTGTCTATTAGCAGCTTTGGTGTTGTTATTCCTTCTCTTGATCTCATTTGGGTGCCCAAAGCACTTGCAACAAGAATAAAGCCACCTAAAATAAGCAAGGCAGCGTAAACAATGTCCGAAATCCACCCTATGTTCCAAATAATAAAGCTAAATACAAACCAAAGAAGAGGCAAAAGAAGCGAAAACAATCTCATTGAACTGTCGGCCCTCATTGCTTCTAAACGCTCCTCATTAACAATTTCTTTACCTTGGCCTGCTTTTACAACCCTTATCTTTGGATTGTTAGGGTCCACCAAGTTAGGATATACTAAGACATCCTCTAGCTGTTCAACAGGCATTAATTCTGCCATTGCCTGAGCAAGCATGCTTTTTCCCGTGCCAGGTAATCCTATAAGTAGAACGTTTCTGCGCTGGACAGCCGCCTTTTTGATTAGTTCAACGGCCTTGTCTTGGCCTATTACCTGCTCATAAAGATTTTCTGGCACAGGTATTTCAGCAGTTGTTTTATAATCTTTAGGAAGAGGCTCCATAACACACCAAACTCGTATTATATTCTACCATTGAAAAATTAAAAAGGTTAATCTTTAGCTTTCACAAAAGTCTTTCTGGTAAGTAAAAGACCAAGCTTTTTCCCAATGATTTAAAATTGACTTCCTTTTCCAAATAATTTATGCACGATATAAAGAAAAAAGATGCCTTGTTGAAAAAGAAGTTTTCTGTGAAAAAAATATTTTGGCACAATCGTGAAGCACTTGAGCAAGCAACTCCTGAGCAAATTGCTCTTTACAGGGCCTCTAGGCTAAAATGCGAAACAGCCATTGATCTTTGCTGCGGTATAGGCATAGATGCTATAGCTTTGGCAAAATATTGTAAAAAAGTCTATGCAGTAGATAAAGATTCTGATGCTCTGCGTTGCGCAGAAAAAAATGCAAAATGTTATGGGATAAAAAATATAAAATTTATAAATGCTGACTGTTTTTCACTCGACTTAAAAAAGCTTGGCGTTGAAGTTGCCTTTGCAGATCCTTCAAGAAGAGCCTTTGGAAAAAGGGTAAAAGATCTAAATGAAACTCAACCAAGCACAATAGCACTGGTAAAATTCATAAAGAGTTTTGAAGTAAAAAATTTTTGCATAGAAGTATCTCGTGAGTTAAGACCGCAGGATATTCCTTTTGAATGCGAAGTAGAGTATATTTCTTTAAACAATGAACTTAACTGCGCTAGTTTATACTTTGGAAGCATCGCAGCTAATAAAAGATCTGCTGTTGTGCTTCCATCTCAAGAAAAAGTAAGCTCAAATGTTTTGTTTGGCAAAAAGTTAGAAACGTGCCACGCACCAAAAACTTTTCTCTATGAGCTCGATGAATGCATAGTTAGGTCGGGTTTACAATTTGAACTTATAGAAAAGCTTCAATGTGAGGTAGAAATTTTTTCAGATAACTATTTGACTTCTGATAAATTAATAAAAAGCAATTTTTTTAGAAACACTTTTAAAGCTCTCAAGCAAACAGATGCAGGATCGCTTGTTAAGGACTTAAAGGCACTCGATGCTAAAAAAGCCGTACTTCACGGAAGGTTTGTTCCAGAAATTTATGATGCTTTAGCCAAAGATATAAATTCAAAGCTTAGTGGGCAAAGAAAATTGCATGTGCTA
>JAWANJ010000015.1:0-4955 GCA_038895395.1 Candidatus Iainarchaeum sp. | reverse complement strand
TAAATTTTGGCAATAATATCTATTTAATCTGCGAGAAATTATCTATCTGATTTTTTATAATTTGCGTTGCAACCAAAAGCAACAGATTTTTAACTGTTCGATATCTAAAGAAGTTTTATGGAACTTAAGATATTTTTCCTTGGCTCTGGTTGTTCCACACCAACAAAGACCAGAAACTTGACAAGCATAGCTCTGCAATATTGTGGAAGGGTTTTTCTTTTTGATTGTGCCGAAGGCACACAACAGCAAATGATGCGAGCAAATGTAAGCTATATGAAAATAAACAGCATCCTTTTCAGCCATTTCCATGCAGATCATTTCCTAGGTCTTCCTGGGCTATTAGCAACAATGACAATGTACGAGCGTGACATGCCTTTAAACATCTATGGGCCAAGAGGTGTTGAAAACAAAGTAGATTTGGCCATAAAAATTGCTAACATAAAACCAAGCTTTCGAATAAACACTTTTGAACTTAAAAAAGGCCCTGTGATAAAAGGAGAAAATTTTACTATAGGCGCCTTTACAGTAAAGCACAATACCCTTTGTTTTGGCTTTTTCTTCAAAGAAGATGACAAAATAGCTGAATTTGATAGAGAAAAGGCACTGTCATTAGGAGTTCCTGAAGGCCCTCTTTTTGCAAAACTGCAGCGTGGTGATTCTGTAAAGATCGGATCAAAGGTAATAAAACCGGAAGATGTTCTGGACTATTCCAAAGGTCGCAAAGGTCGCAAGATTGGTATTGTGCTTGACACAAGACCGCATAGCTCCTATATCGATTACATTGCCGAAAGTGACATTCTTATACATGAAGCAGTTTTTGCAAGCATAGATATGGATCGAGCTCTAGAAACAGCACACAGTACTGTGGTTGAAGTAGCTGAATTAGCTAAAAAGGCAAAGTGCAAAAAACTTTATCTAACACATTTCTCTACACGTTATGAGAACCTTGACTCTCTTTTGCAAGAAGCAAGGGAGATTTTTCCTGAAACTTATGTAGGCAAAGATCTTCTTACAGTGGAGGTTCCTCTTAATCCAAAAGAGCAAATTGTAAAGCGTGTGGTTTAATGTTAGCAATAATACTCGCTGGTGGTAAAGGCACTCGTTTGATGCCATTAACAAAAAACACCCCAAAAGCAATGATTTTGCTGAAAGGAAAACCCCTTTTGGAGCATCTCTTAGAAAGCATAAAAAAAGCAGGCATAAATGAAGTAGTGATAGTTGTTGGATACAAAAAGGATAAGATAAAAAGTTACTTTGGCAGCTCTTACAAAGGTATCACTATAAAATATGTAGAACAAAAAAAGCAGCTTGGCACTGCACATGCGCTTTCAAAAGCAAGATTTCTTATTGAAGACAAAAAACAATTCATGGTGTGCAATGCTGATGTTATTCCAAAAGCGGCTGACATAAGAAGGCTCATAAAAGCAAAAGGTGAAAATGTTATGACTCTGCGTTATGAAAAAAACCCTGAATTTTTCGGAGTGGTTACTTTCAAAAGAAACAGGGTGATTTCAATTGATGAAAAGCCAAAAAACATCAAAAATAAGGCGTATGTAAACGCAGGCCTTTATAAGTTTTCTTGTGAGATATTCAATCTGCTGCCAAAAATCAAAAAGAGTCCTCGTGGGGAATATGAACTTACTGATGCTCTCAAAGTTTTAGCCAAGGAAAACAAACTTAACTGTATTAAGGCCAAAAATGAAATGATCGACATAAGTTCCTTGAAAGACTTAGAAAAATGGGAAAAACGCTCATTTACTATTTTGGACAAATTTTGATTAATTGTTGCCACTTTATATTGAAAATATCTAGCTACTCCAAAATCTTAAGTATTCTTTCCTGCTTATTTTCTTTTCTAAGGCCTTAAGCTTTATTTCAGCCTCGCGATATCTTTCTTTAAACTCTTTTTCAGAAAGGTGCCTTTTGAAGTATTCTGCTCTTGTCTTTTTCATGAAGGCAATAATTTTTTGCTTTTCAGCTAAAAGCCTTGCCTTGCTATCTCGAATTTTGAGCACCAGTTTATAACTGAGATATATTACAACTGCAATGCATATTAATGCTAAAAGCACGCTTCCTATTTCTGATGCGCTTGGTATCTTGCCAAGTTTTACTGTAAGCTCACCACGGCCTTTTAATGGCCTTTCTATTTCTAAAACAATGTTGTGCTCATTGAAGTCCAATGGGCTGTCTAGGTAAGCAACATACGCATTATCAACTTTTCTTATGACAGTCTTTTGTCTATTGCCATCAACAGTTAAATAACTAGTAAGCTCGTTAAAGCCAATCTTGTTTCCATCGGCATAAGTAATCTCTAAGATTATCTTCTCGGGCTTCTCACTAAAATTAAAATTTTCCTTACTTGGAGAAACAAATTTAACTCTTAGGGTTGAAACTGTGTCAAATGCATGATTTAGCATGTCAGTTTCATTTCGATCTACTGCATTTGCAATAAAGTTGCACTCTAAATAGTCCCCCAAAAACTCACCCGGAAGTATTATAGAATACTCATGAACATCATTCATGGCATCATATTGCATATATTCATCAATAGCGTACCTTTCGCCCAAACAATTGATTTTTATGAGTCCCTTTAGGTTTGTAAGTGATCTTATCCTTAGATATATTTTTTCCTCCTTTAGCGCATAAAGTTTTTTTGGTAATATTATTGGCTCAATATAAAAATTTGGGTTTTTTGGCTCTACTTTTATTTTTATTTTTTCAGATATTTCGTTATCGTATAAATCCATTCCTCGTAATTCTATGGATAGGCTGTTGATATCAGAGTAAGAAATTTTGTGGTTTACAGTTACTAATGCCGAATCTCTCAGAATGTTTACGTCAAGGAACCTAGTGGTGGTTCCACTTGTGAGTTTTGGTTTTAGGTAGCTTATAGGGTGGCTTACATTGGGTTTACCTTCCAATGCAAATGAAACAATTTCTTTTGAAATTAAATTGCCAACATAAAATGTTTTTTCCTTAAGGTTTGTAATTGCTGTTAGTTTGCATGGTTCAAAGCTCAAAACAAAGATCCTGTTTACCCGTGCTAATTTTCCTTCAACTGATGCAAGTACTTTCACAACCAGATATTCTGCATTTTTTATTGCACAGTTTGGATTTATAGTTGCCGTTAAAACGCCATTGCTAAATCTGCTGTTAATTGCCGATCCTCTAAAATAAAGCTCAGTATAGACATTTTTGATATTTTTTCTTTCAGAATCCTTTATTTCTATAAAAAGATCAAAGCTGTTTTTTTTGCTTAACTTTTTGTTTGGTTCAATTAGCCTTATCATTACTGGTGCCCTAACAACCCTTATATAGATCTTCTTTTCATCAAAAATTTTTTCACCATAGGGATCTTTCAAAGAAAAGCTAACCTCGTATTCCTTTTCTTTTGAATCATCATCTATATAAAAGCCGTGGTAAAACTCTAAAGTTTTTATATTTAGTTCTGTGCCTTCAATTGTTTTTGTTTCTACACCTGTTCCATCGCCAAAATTGCATGAAAGTAGGTTTTCAGAATCACCAACAACCAAGGTTACAACAAATTTGAGCATAGTACCTTCTTCTACTTGGCTACTATAACCTTTTAGTGAAAGATCCTCCGTTACCTCAAATACATCTACTTTAATGATGCCAGGCTTTGCCTTTTGAACTGTGTAGAATTCACCAGAAAGCTGTGCTTTGTCAAAGCCACTTGTTGCTCTTATCTCAAAAAAATATCTTTTGTTTGCTTCTAGTCCTGTGAGCTTAACTTCGTGTATTAAGCCACCAATTGAGTTTACCGCTGCCTTTGTAGTGGCTGAGCTTAGACCGAACAGAAATTCACAGCTTGCCTCTCTTGAAGTTGACCAACTTATAATTGCAGCATTATTGCTTATCCAAATGTTCTGAACTTTTATTTCAACTGGGATGCTACTTGTTTTAAAGCTACCCTCAAAATAAACTGTTTTTCCAAGAGCAGAAGCCTCTATCCGATAAAAATAAGTGCTTTCTGCAGTGAGCCCTGAAAGCCAAATCTCATGAATAGAACCACTGCTTTTTTCAAAACTTGTTAATGAATCCCTTCTTGGTCCATAATAAAGTTTCACATCAGCATAAGTACTTGTTTCAAAGGTAATTTTTGCAGAATTTTGCGTGACATTAGAAACACGCACATTTCTTATTTCAACATTTTGCTCAGTATTTGATATGAAAAAACTTACAAGTTGTCCTAATTCCTCATTACCTACGTTATCGATTGAGAAAAAACCAATGGTGTGTGCACCAGCAGAAGAAATAACAATGGTATCTTTGTAACTAACCAAATTGCTCCCATCCACAGAATACTTTATCTCTTTACATCCTGATCCATCATCAGAACACGAAAGCTTAATTTCTACCTTCCCCTGAACGGTGCTTCCATTGTTAGGGCCTATATAGGAAGTCACAGGTGCCTTGTTGTCAACACGCAGCAGTGTGCTTTGCATGGCCTCTACATTCCCATAAGAATCCTCTGAGTAGTATCTTATGTAAAATGAGCAAACCAACTCAGGACAGTCATTTGAAGTGATTAAAAGCGACTTTCCTACTTTTTCCGGATTACAAACATTGGCCTTATCATAGCAATAATAAGTTTTACATTCAGATTCATCTAGGCAATTAAGTTCCACAAGCACCGGCATTTTATACCATGAATATGGGTTTATGTTTATGGAAGTCAGTGGCGGTGAAATGTCATTTTGCCTGTTGCTATCTTTGCCAGAGTTTCCAGTACCGGGATCTTGCCCAGGAGGCATAGTATCAACAGGACCCCCGGGTGATTCCCCTGAAGGCGAACCTTCCCCAGTACCGGGATCTTGCCCAGGAGGCATAGTATCAACAGGACCCCCGGGTGATTCCCCTGAAGGCGAACCTTCCCCAGTACCGGGATCTTGCCCAGGAGGTATAGTATCAACAGGACCACCCGGTGCTATAAC
>JAWANJ010000014.1:6357-19978 GCA_038895395.1 Candidatus Iainarchaeum sp. | reverse complement strand
TATTTGAACAGACTTATGATTCATCATTTTCTTATTTTCCAACAGATCAAAATAATAGGGGTGGCAAAGTTACTAATAAACCAATAGTTATTGAAGAAAATTTATTAATTCCTAAATATACTTTCAAATATATGGAGCCTTATAATGAAGACTATTCTATAAAAGGTTCCAAATCATACAGTGTAATAATATGGGCTGAGAGTGAAAGAGGGCTAATCTCAGATGCTATTCGTGCTTATTTTGCTGCTGAACCTTATGCAAGTTTATCATTTAAGTCGATAATAAGTAACATCTTCCCCAATCCCGCTCTTTCCTCTACCCGTATTTCGTTACAACAAGAGGGAGATATATCAATAACAGCAGTAGATATTCTCGGTCGTGCATACCCATTATGGTCGGGCTATGCAACCCCTGGTGAAAAGGAATTAGATGTAAGTTCTTTACCAGCGGGCTCTTACAACTTGTTAATAAATTATGGTTCGAAGATAGAAACAGTCAGGATGATAAAGGAGTAAAATGTCTTCCCCCATCGGAAGGTTTTGAACCTTCCGATGGATTATTAAAAAAATTTCAGCCATATTTGTAATTTTTTTCGATTTTTTTTGTTATACATATATTGAATTTTGTAAATTAGCAAAAGGTTGATGTTACTTTTTTAAAATGTTATTGGCAGAATTGAATAGAGGAAAGCGAAGTTCGGAAAAGGGCATAGAATGGGCTCTATGGCTCTATGGCTCTATGGCTCTATGGCTCTATGGCTCTATGGCTCTATGGCTCTAAGAAAACGCTCGAAAAATATTTTTATTGCATCGAAACATCGCTTAATGCAACTTTTCCAGATAGTAGAAAATCACAAAACAAAAAATTATTCTGTTCTCCAAAATTTTGCCGAGAGAGGATATTTGCTTTCAACTGCGGGTGGAAATTTAGTGCGGAATGGGGCAACGCCAAAAGCCAAGTGTGGTAAATTGGTGAATCGTGCTTTGCCCCTTTTTTTGCAATTAAGTTGTTTATCACGAGCGGCAATATCCCAATCTGCCGATGCGAAAATGGATAGGGGGAATAAAATTTCAAAATATTGAGGAAAAAATGAAATTAGTTAATTATATTTTAATTTATATCATTACAATAATACTTTTTAGTTGTAGTGAAAAGAATTATGCAGAAAATGATAATCAAATTCCCTATAACAAGAATTCAATTGGAATCAATTGTATTGATTGTGGAAATGATTTAGGGTCACATCATAATAAAATGATGCAAATAATCAACAATAATTTGCCAACTTTTGACACCAATGCAACTAAATACGATATCATAAATTATGTTAGTAACTCTATTAGAACATACTTGATAGACTCATTAAATTATAATTTAAGTCTAATTGACACAATTGATTCTTTAATGTTTACTTCTGGCATTCTAAATACTGCATATCCAGATAATCCAATTGGATATCCGTTAAATGTAGATTGGTATCAATTTTCGATAAATAGTTTAAATATACTCAAATCTTACAATGATACAAATAAAAATATTTATCTTCTTACTGATAGAGAATATACTTTTATCTTAAATGCTTTTCAAAATATCTTTGAAAATCCTGTGTATTTAACATCTGATTACCTTACAACCTATTCTATTATGCTTCAAACAATAAACAACTATGTCATTGAATGGAATAATATTCAATGGAACAAAAATGAAGGGATTTTTGCTTGTATTTTTCTTAGTCAATCAAAAGCGAGCACAATTTTTTGTCGAGATTATGACTATGGTTCAGACGTAGCTAATTATCTTAATGGACCTGAGGCTGTAGCTCAGGTTGCTGCTGACGTAGGTGGAGCCATAGTAGGAGCAGCATTAGGAGCAGCAGGAAGTTATATCTCTCAAGGCAAGGTTGCTTGGGGTACAGTTGGAGCAAGTGCTTTTGCTGGAGCAGTTCAATCAACATTTCCGGGTTTAGGAGGTAAAGTTGGAGCAACTTTACTGGGTTGGGCAAAAAAGTTAATTAAATAAATCAACCAATTTTATTATGAAATTATATGCACATATGTACCGACACCACATGCAAAGTGCGCTGACAATCTATACTGGGGCCTTCCAGTTAAAGCCTCTATAAAGTTGGTTATAGGGCCAACACAAGGCACCGTGTAAAAATCTTCGAAACCTATTTCACCATTTGTTTGCTCCTCAATTAGCTTAATGACTTGTGGAATTGTTATTCGTTGTTTGTCTCTTTCTTGTTTTGGCATCATCCCAACTAAAGAAACTGGTTGCATATTTACGCCGCGAACGACATCAACGTTAGCTGCTGCAAACCTTATGATGTCACCAAGTTCATGGGTGTTGAATCCATTGATCACAGTTGGCACTAGCACAATGCCTGCTGCCTTTGTTTTTCTAATATTCTCTATTGCTTTAGGGATCTCCCAATAGTTCTTAGGATTAGTTTTTGGTGTCACGCCATCGAAGCTAACATAGAAAACATTTACACCTGCTTTAACCATCTTTTCTACAAGTTCATAATTGTGGGCTATTCTTATACCATTAGTATTAAGCTGCACATGCTCAAAACCTTCCTCTCGACACATTTTTATGATCTCCACAATATCTTCTCTAAGTGTTGGTTCTCCACCCGTAAGCTGTATCGCGTTGCAAGCAATCGGCTTCTGAGAACGCAAAGATCGCAACATTTCTCGTATTGCGCTCAAAGGCGGCTCATAAACTGGTTCGTTCATTTTTTGGAAAAAGAAGCAATACCAGCAAGAGAGGTCACATCTGTTTGTAACAACTAGGTTTGCAAGTGCTGTGTGGCTTTTATGCTGTTTGCAAAGCCCACAATCATTTGGGCATATTATTTCATCTAAGTTTTTTTCAATCTGAAAAGTTTCAACAGTTATACCTTGATCAGCAAATCTCTGCTGCTTCATGTAATAATCAGCGTCACCCCAGTAGAGGTCTTGGTAAATACCATGCTTTGGACATTCCTTTCTTATATTAATTTTTCCATTTTTCTCAAAGATTAGAGCTGGAAGCCTCATTTCTAACCATTTTTTATCTTCAACACATTTTGGGCACAAGCTAACAGTAAGTCTTAATGGGGTCTCCTGTCTAAAAAGTAGCCTCTTTAAAACCTGTTTTATTTCTTTTTCAGTGAGCTTTACATTTGCACTAACTGTTATAACATGCTCTCCAAATTCAAATATACTGTCACCACTGTATATTTTCCTTATAAGAAAGTCTCTGGTGGTCTGTTTCACAATTAGCACCCCATTAAATTTTTTGAGGCAAAGTATTTAAAATGTTCAATTTTTAAAGATTCCCAAGATATTTTTATATGTTCTTTAGCTGGCGGGATGGCCCAGTGGTCCACGGCGGCAGCCTGCTAAGCTGCTGAGCGATGAGCTCTCCCGGGTTCAAATCCCGGTCCCGCCGATAAAATCAAGAAATGTTTGCTTTTCTCAGGTATAATACCCAAGAGTGTTTAGTTTACCCAAACCACAGAACGACTTAAAAGCTTTTTCAAGCTTGAAGCCAACTATTTTTGAAAGATAATTGTCTAAGCTTATTTCCACATACTCGTGTTCATATTCAGGGTGTGGTTCAAAAGCGGGCAAGGTGATCACTAACAGCCCATTATCCTTTAAAATTTCACGCACAGCAAGCAAGTCACGAGTTATATCACGAGAATATTCAATACCAAAGTGTGAATATGCTATGTCAAAGTTTTTACCTGCAAGCTTTTTTGGTAACTTATAATAGGGTGCAACTATCCATCTTATGGTTTGATCCTTCCACATTGGGCTATGATTTAAAGCTACACCAACGAGTTCAACTTTGTTCTTGTCTGGAAAAAGTTTGCGCAATTGTTGTAGAGCAGTGCCTTCTCCACAACCAAGATCAATGATGCTAAATTTGTCCTCTGATTGTGATATCATTTTTTTGAGATCCAGCCCTAAATTTTTTTCTATCCGAGACAAACTAGCACTCATAAAACTATAGCCATACTTTGGACTAACAAGGCGCTTGCCATCAGGCGTTATTATCTCTTGTACCCTCCAAGCACCTTTAGCTCGCTCTTTAAGCAGATGTCTAGCTTCTGCGGATCTCTGTGAAGCGGGATACTTTTTTCCTCTTGAAGGTTTTAAAGGCATATAGAAAACTTTTTGCCTGTAAATGTATATATTTGTGTCTATTTGTGTCTGTTGCTTTATAAAAAATTTGCTTCGGAGATTGCAATGGCCAAGACTTTTGGAAATTGAGAATAAATCATTCTTTGTTTTGCAAGAGCACAGCCAATTATATGACCCCCAAAACTTACTGCAATGTAACCATCATCACAGTTCTTTCTGATCGGCTGTGCTTTAACAATGCTCAAAAGCTCTTCTTTGCTGAGCTCCACAACTCTGTTTTTGATGTAAGGTGCTAAAAATTGTAAGCCGTAGCTAGTTGGCTTCAGCCCAAGCTTTGTTTTTTCTGCGATTCTAAGACCCTTGCATTGTACATTAAAGCCATTGACAGATTTAAGGCCTTTTGATGTAATCCAGTATGAATTTCCTATTCTCTCGATTTGCCATCTTTCAAGAAATTCAAGTTTTATTCCAAAGCTTAATAGAAGCTCTTCAATCTCTTTTTCTAAGTTTTGCAATGAACGCACCCCCTGAATTCAAGTGGTAAGGATAAATTCTAATTGCTTTTCTTAACTCCGTGCCATAATCCTTATTGTTAAAACATTCAAGTCCTTTTTCATGCGGAACGTCAATATTTATTTTTTCTATCTTTGCTGTTTCTGCAGCTAAGACTTGTGAAACAACTTCTTCATTTTCTTCTGGCGCAAATGTACAAGTACAATAAACTATTGTTGCATTTGGTTTTGCAGCTTCAATGGCTTTCCTTAAAAGTGTTTTTTGTAATCTGGCTAGACTGTCACGCATACCTTTTGGCATAAGATTTATCTCCTTGAAAAGATTCCCCTCGCCAGTGCATGGAGCATCAAGCAAAACATAGTCAAAACAATCTTTAACGTTCAGAAGCCTCGCATCATTCCAAGTAACAATTATATTTATGCAGCCAAGTCTTGAAATATTTGAAACTAGGCTTTTAAGTCTTGGTATTGCTTTGTCATTAGCTACAATTGTGCCTGTGTTTTCCATTAGCCCCGATATCTGCGTTGTTTTACCACCTGGCGCTGCACACATGTCAAGAACTGTTGAATTTTTCTTTGGATCTAGAACAATTGGTGCCACCATAGCTGATTCTTCCTGTACATAGTAATAGCCCAATGCATGCAAAAGGCTCTTTCCAGGCCTATCATTAATTCCAAGCTTAAATGCATGCTCATACCATTTAATTTCTTTAACTTCACTAAAAGACGATTTTAATTTGTCCAGAAGAACTTTCCTTGAAATTTTATGTGGATTAAGCCTCACTGTAACATCACGTTCTTTGTAGATGGATTCTAAAAACTTATCAAAATCTGGAATTATATCTTTGTATCTAAAAACAGTCTCTGTTTGCATAAACCAAATAGACAACAAAAAGTTTAAATAGAAAAGAAGTTTTGCTTTTTTTAATATTATGAAACTTTGATGTGATATTTTTTAATTCTTTTTAGGTAGGTTTAAATATGATAGCTATGTGGGATAAAAAAATGGTTGAAAAGAAAAAAGATCGCCTTTGTATTCCGGAACACCAAAAAGCCAGGATTGAAAAGATAGCTGAAAAACAAAAAAACAATACAGAAGAGGGTGAAGACTTGAGCGGAGCTCGAGCCATGTTTGAGGTAACTGACTGTTTCCAGCTGCATGATCTTTCAGTTATAAAGGGAACAGTAACTAAGGGCATAATAACCAAGAAGGACAAATTAATAGTGAAAGAAAAAACTCAACGTATATACGAGCTATGGGTAAATGAGAAAAAAGTAGATGCTTTGCACGAAGGCGACTCTGGGGCGATATTCGTAAAGGCTAAAAACATAAGACTAGCTCCGGGTGACATAATCGAGATAGAGTAAGTAATTACTAAATTAAGAGCAGGGGTACCGAAGCGGTCAAACGGGCCAGACTCAAGATCTGGTGGCTTAGTGCCTTCGGCGGTTCGAATCCGCCCCCCTGCAATAAAAGGAGGTGTTATTTTGCAAGTAATCCGAAAAATTGGGGTTTTATCATACGCTAAAATATGTGCAATTTTTGGTGCATTGAGCGGTGTAATTCAGAGTATTTGGATACACTATAGCTGGACACATGTAAATCAAGTTATTGGAAAAGTAGGTACAAGCATGGGGATAAATGTTAATTTCAGTACAAGCCCACCCGTTGTGGAAATGCTACTTGCTCCTGTAATTGGCCTTGTGCTAGGATTTGTATTAGGTGCTGCAATTGCATTTATATACAACTTCTTAGCAGATAGGATTGGCGGTATTGAAATAGAACTACAGTAAAAACAGCATGCTGATAACCATCAATTTTTTCCATTTTAAGATGATTTATCCAAACCCAAGTTTTTTCTTTGCATTTGGCGAAAGCCTATCGGGGGTCCACGGCGGATCAAAAACTAATTGCACTGAAACATCTTTTACGCCTTTGAGAGAATAAACAGCGGTTTCTACCATTTGTTTTAGGTGAGTTTGTAAAGGACAATAAGGATTAGTTACAGTCATTTTAATTGAAACTTCTCCATTGGTGACCACAACCTCGTAGATAAGGCCAAGGTCTACCACATTTATACCTATCTCTGGATCAATAACATCTTTCAATTTTTTTAAAATATCTTCTTTAGACACCATAAATACTACTTTACGATTATACAACTAACAGGACAACTACCTGCTGCTGCTTTGGCACACTCTTCTTCATCTTTTGTGAATTTTTTTTCAAGCACTAGCGTCTTACCCTGTGTTTTTGCATTTTTAAGCTTTGCTTTGGCACCATCCATTTCGAAAAGGGAAGAACATATAGCCACGCAAGTACCACAACCTATACACTTCTCGGGTTCTTGTAAAACTTTCATTTAAATCACCTCTTTAAGTTTTAACATTGACCAGTTGATGTTCCAGATTGCTCGCTAAGTTTTTGTGAGCATTCTTCCGGGGGATTATAAAAAGCTGAACATATTGCTAACTTATAGTTCTCTGGAGCTCTACCCCCCCTGTATTCAGTATCATTTATTATAACTGTAGGCGATCCCATAACGTTATACTTTTTGTTTAGTTCTACTTCTTTTTCCAGAAGCTCCAATGCTTCTTCTTCAAAACACTTTTCTATTTTACCAACATCTATGCCGACCAATTCTGCCTGTGTTTTCCAGCAAGTGTCAATGTTCTTCAATGTGCAGTTGCCTTCATAGATTCTTGCAATGTAGTCCCAAAACTTTTCCTTTTGATATTTGAAAATGCATAATTGTCTTATGTTTTCATTTAGCTCAGATATACCATGCATGGAGCAGTATTTCTCTTCTTTATCTATGCAGTCATCTGGGTAATTATAACCATACTCGCCAGGGTAGATCACGTAATGTGGTTCGAGATTTATTTTATCACCGAGAAGTTCAGCTACTGGCTTAAGGCCTTTTTCCGCTTGTTGCCCATAAGGACAAAAACTCATAACGAACATAAGCACATCTGGTTTATCACTTTTAGTTTTTGCTTGGAATGGTGTTGGCGTTGGGGTTGGCATTGGTCTCACTGGCGAGTTTGTGTCGTAAACTACAGATGCTATTATTACTTTCTTGCCGTCTTTTGTCACTAGCAATAGGCCTGCTGGCATATTGCCATCTTCAGTTTCAATTGAAGCATTTAAGTCATAAAGGCACTCATTGAAAGGCACAACCGTATTAACTAAAAGCTTATAACCGTAGCTTTTTAGAAAGCTTTCTTCAAGAAATGCTCTTGCCTTTTCGCCGGCTTCTTCCGGCTTTATCGCAGCAATGCAGTTGTTTGAATCAATCGGCAATGTACAGGTACCATTATTTGTTTGGCCAGCTGATTTAAAGTAAAAGTACAGTGCAGCTACAGATATGAGTGCTCCAACTATAAAAGCTAGTATCAAAAACATTGCAAAGATTGGAGTCTCAAAACTAACGATCCCATCTTTCTTTTTTGGATGCTCCATAACTTTTCCGAATTTATTACTTAATTTCTTTCCTTTTTTTTCTTCAACTATTGGGTTATTGTTGCTTTCACCCTCAACCATTGAAATCACCATGAAAAAAAAATACAAGAGAACATTTTTAAACATACGCAATTTGTTAGCACCTAAAGGAATATTAGGAATATTAATTACTTAAACTAAAAATGTTAAACCGTAGCATGTTAACTGTAACATATCAACAAAACTTATTTAAGCCCAAAAAAAGAAATTATTATTGTTGCTAGGAGGGTTGGTTTTTAGCTGGCTCATCAATGATGAGCCAGCGTTAATAAAGTTTGGCTATTTGAAAGCTTCTAAAAATTCTTTGCCCTTCGCACCTATCCTTTTACTTAGCATGGCTGCCTCTGTTTTTTCTTTTCCTACTATGAGAGACAATTGTTTTTCGTCAATCTTTCCAGCCATGTATTGCCTTATAGCATCTTTTTCAAGCGCCAATTCTTCAACATATTTGTCCAAGTAGCTTTCAAAAAATTCTTCCAAGAACTTTGCCCTTGTTTTGCCAGACATTTTCGCAAGAACATCAATCCTTTCTAGAATGTGCTTTTTTATTGAAATTTCAGTAGTATCTTTTTTTTCTTGCGGCATAATCTCACTAAATAAATGCACATATTTAATTTAAAGGTTTGCTATGGTTTTGCCTACACATAGAAAAGCAAAACTGCAAGATTAAAATAGTTTTTATGGGAGTAGAATATATGTGTGGTTTTATGTCTCTTACAATAATAATTGGTGCCCAATTTGGAGATGAAGGAAAAGGAAAGATCGTCGACTTTTTATCTGAAAAAGCTGACATTGTAGTAAGGTTTAATGGTGGAGACAACGCAGGACATACAGTGGTTGTAGGTGAAGAAACATACAAGTTACATTTGATGCCAAGTGGTGCAATCTATGGAAAAACATGTTGCCTTGCAAGCGGCATGGCTATAAACCCAAAAACCATTTGCGAAGAGATAGAACTTATCAAAAAGAAAGTTGGGAGAGTAAGTCTTTTCATAGATCACAGAGCCCATGTTGTTATGCCATACCATATACTGCTTGATGGTGCTCTTGAGGAAAAGGCTGGTAAAAAGATAGGGACTACCAAAAGGGGCATTGGTCCTTGCTATGCTGACCGTGCTGCGCGATATGGCATAAGGTTCTCTGAGTTTGTTAGCAGCAAGAGTTTTTCCAGAAGGCTTAAGGAAGTACTGCCTGTTAAAAATATTGAACTAAAGGCCTACAACCAGAGAGGCTTTTCAGAAAAAGAGATTTTAAAAGAGATGAAACCATTGGCAAAAAAGCTTTGCAAATATCAAGCAGATGTATCTCTTTATATAGAAAGATCGCTAAAGGCTGGCAAAAATGTATTATTTGAGGGTGCACAAGGTTTCTTCTTAGATAACGATTTTGGAACATATCCCTTTGTAACTAGTTCACATACTAGCACGGCTGGAGCTTTTTTAAGTGTTGGAATACCACAAAGGAATTGCAAAGTCATAGGTGTTACAAAAGCATACTGCACAAGAGTTGGCTCTGGGCCTTTTCCAACCGAGTTAGGTGGAACCATTGCTAAAAAAATAAGAAAAATTGGCAATGAATATGGGACAACAACTGGTAGACCAAGACGTGTTGGATGGCTTGACCTAGTAATGCTAAAAACTGCTGCTAGAATTTGTGGTTTTACTGAGCTAGCTATTACAAAAATTGATGTGCTGGCAGCACTAAACAAGATAAAGATATGTACAGCCTACCGTTGTAAAGGCAAAAAGTTCGATGAAGTACCAGCAGATCCAACACTTTTAGAGAGATGTAAGCCCATTTATGTAAGCTTTGACAGTTTTGAAATTTTAAATCCAAAAAATTTTGACGATTTACCTGAAGAAGCACAAAAATATATAAGGTTTGTTGAAAATAAAACCAAAGTTCCAATAAAGATAATATCTTATGGTCCCGAAAGAAAACAAACGATTTTAAAAAAATAACAGTTTCATTTTACTATTTTTGCTTCTTTTTTTCAACTTTTTCTCTTATGAATTCCATCATCTTTTTTGGTACTGTGTTGCCCAAAAATTTCCTAAATGGGCCTGGCTGAAAGTTGACCTCAATGACTGCAAAACCTTCATTTGTTAAGTCAGTTTCCATAAAATCAACTGCACAAATGTCAAACCCCAGTACCTTTGAAACCTTTACAGCACATTCTTCCATCTTTTTATTTCCTTTAATTATTTCTGCACGCCCACCCCTAGATACATTTGCACGCCAATCATTTGGTGCACCTATTCTCCTAACACTTAGCACTTCATCTCCAAAAACATAGCATCTTATGTCGGTATTCCCTGTTGGCAAGAACTTTTGGGCTGTTATATATTCCTCAAAAAGGTGCACAGTATCCAAAATAGATTGAAGATCTTTTTTATTGGACACAAGCATAACTCCCCTTCCACCGAAACCGCTAATCAACTTGAGCACAAGTGGAAAACCTATTTCATCAGCAATGCTTTCCAAGCTTTGAGGTGATGCACTCAATGAGGTTAATACGCATGGAATACCATGCTCTGATATCTTCTTGATAGTGTAATACTTATGATTTGATATCTGGTAACCTTTAAGTGAAACTGGCATGTATATTTTAGCACTTTCCAACACTTTAAGTACCGCTTCTCCGAGAAAGTAATCTGTTGAACCAAATCTTGGATAGCAAGCATCGAAATCAAGTAAATTCATTCCCTTGTAGAGCAACTTTGAGCTGCCATTTTTGTGAACTATAGTGAGCTTATTTATTGGAACAAACAAAACTTTGTCAAAAGCTTTATTAGCCTCTTCTAATAGCACTTTGCTATTCCCTTTGTTATATCTTGAAGCAGCAATGATAAGTAAGCTAAGCATCTAAACACCACCAAGTTTTTCACAGAACAGGTTTGCAGTTTTTTCAAAAAGATTTGTGCCTGTTTTTTTTGTAAAAAGCACCATGTTTACATAGGGTTTTACTTTCGTAACAAAGCCCCTACACATTTTAACAGTCGCAATGTCACAACCACATATGCTTGCAGCTTGGATTGCTGTTTCTTCTTCTGTTTTTGAGAGTTTTACCAAAATTGACTTCTTTGCAAGTTGGTCTTTTGTTGGGTTAGCTGCAGTACACCTTAAAGCAAAAACTTCATCACCAATTACTGCACATTGATCGATATCTCCTTCTATGTACTCGCTAACAATTGCTGCATCTCCTTGTATTCTTTCAGTTAGCGATGCTAACGCTTCTGGACTTCGAACAGTTACGCTTTGAATCTTTTCATTATTTTTGTAAACTTTTACTATGACTGGATAACTAAACTTGTTTCTTGATTTTCTTATTTGTTCTATGTTACCGAAGATTCTAGTGTAAGGCATCTTTATATTGTAACTATTTAGTACGCTTAGTTGGAGAAATTCATTGCTTCCAATGTAATAAGCACCCTTGTGCACTTGACAATAGATACCTTTGCTTTCCAAGTAATCTAAAAGTGGTTCCACAAATTGGGTTAGCAAAAGTGGTGTTTCTAGGTATACTGCATCTCCAAAAAAACCATTTCCTGTTATTTTTATCCTTGAGCCAGTCATATCGGTGAAAAGTGTTAAGTTCCTTACAGGCACAATTTTTGCTGAAAAACCCTTTTTCTCAAAGGCTTGTTTAAGCAAAAAAAACCTCTTTTTTTCACCCTCTACCGCAAGTACGACCTTTTTCATTGTGAAATCCCACCATAAAAAAACTAAATATATGTGAATATGTATTCCCCTCATTTATTTAAAAAGTTTTTGATTTTTACTTATTCTCGCTATGGGCAAAAAAAATGGCACTTTTGCAGGTAAGAAGAGGAAAATTTTTGGACTTGTCCAAAATGTCAAAATAAAGGGTAAAAAAAAGACTGTCGAAACACTGGCTTTGTTAGACACTGGCGCATCAAGATCAAGCATTGATTTAAGAATTGCAGCCAAAGCCGGCCTTGGACCCATAGTTGGTGTTATAAGGATAAAAAGCAAAACAGACCCAAAAGGATATGTGCGCAGGCCAATTGTAGAAGGCTTTTTAGAAATGTGTGGAAAAAGGAAGAAGATACTTTTTACTTTGGCTGACCGCCAGGGTATGAAATTACCAGTACTTGTGGGTAGAGATTTCATAGACAAAGATTTTGTGATAGAAATAGAAAAAAGCCCAGAAGAAAAAGAGAGTGAAGATGGCGCAAAATCTAGAGATAAGTAAGGCAAAAATTGAAGACGTTGATGGAATATCAAAACTTTTTCCCCATTGGGGTTACGAGCTAACAAAAAAGCGTGTCATAAGAAGCTTTTTCAGTGAAAATGAAATACGATTTGTCGCTAAAATAGACAACGAGATTGTTGGCCATATCCTTGTTAGGTATAACTATATTGGTGATATGAAAGTTGCTAAATTGCAATCATTAATAGTTGCTTCTCAGCATAGAAATAAAGGCATTGGAACTGAAGTAGTAAAGTATGCTCTTTCTAACTTAAAACATAACACTAAAAAAGTAATTTCACAGGTAAGTGAAAAAAATGCTGCTTCATTGAGAATTTTCAAGAAGCTTGGTTTTAAGGTATTTTGCGGAGCTACAAACCAGTTCAAAGAAAAAAGTTGTGACGAAAAATTCGTTACTGTTGTGAAAGACATAAAATAGGTGAAAAAATTTTCATAATATGTCTTTACCCAATTGCAGAATAAAAGAATTGGTGTTTTCGTAAAGGGCTTTTTTTATTTTTGAACTCTTGAAAAGATGTGGTTTGTAAGCCTTAATCTTGACTATTTTTGACTTGAGTTTGTGTTTTTTGATGAAATCTTCCAATTCGTGAGTGTCTACTTCTTGGTCATATCCTAACGCTATAATATCAGGCTTGTATTTAATCAAAACTTCAAAGAAGTTCTTGCCTCTTTTTCCAAGAACAGCCAGATCAACAAAACGCAAAGCTTTTACCAGCTTGAGACGTTCTCTTTCGTCATGAATTGCTGGTGTGCCTTTTACTCTTTTGGCGTTTTTGTCTCTTGATACCACCACTATTAGTTTATCCCCGAAACTTTTTGCCTTCTTTAAATAGTACAAATGCCCAGCATGAAGAAAATCGAAGGTACCAAAAGCCATCACAATCTTTTTTTGTCGCATTAACTAATTTTTTTGAGGATAGATTTAAATAAATGTTAAGTATAATTTTAATTGGTAACAATGCAGATAAACCCGATAGCAATGTTCATAAATCCTAAAAAAACCATAGATGTTGCTATTTCTAAACCCGACTTTAAAAAAGCTTTTATAATAGTTATTATACCTGGCGTACTTTACGTATTGTTTAACTTAATAACAGGCATTCCTTTAGATATTTTTGATATCATAAAAAAAATTGGTGCAAGTTATTTTGCTTGGATTTGTATTTCATCATCAATCTACTTTTTTGCTTTTTTGGTTAACACAAAAGATTTAAAGGGAAAGTTTAATTCTATTTTG
>JAWANJ010000014.1:0-6347 GCA_038895395.1 Candidatus Iainarchaeum sp. | reverse complement strand
CAGCAATTTCTTTTTCATGGTTGTTTCTTGCTGTTATAATGTGTGTATCTTTTCTCGTATTTTATTCATCACCTAAAATACTTTCAATGGTAACTGAACTTCGTAGAAATGCCAGAAACAACAATGCAGAAGATCTGTTTGGACCGAATTTTGCTGAGACTATAGCAAAGTATAAAATAAGTGAAGCGGAGCTATCTAATTTTTATAATTTTGCAATTGTGGCAGTTATCCTTTCAGCCATATGCATGTTATACATGTTTTTTATCTATCCATTTCTAACAATAAAGCAAGCTGCAAAAATCAGTTATTTGAAAGCACTAGTTGTTTATTTATTAAATGCACCCATTATTTTGGCCATGCTTCTTGCTTTTGTAATACATCTCTAAATTTTTGTTTTTCTTTCTAACTTCCATTTGGGTCCTTGTGGGGTATCAAATATCATTATGCCCTTTGCAGCAAGCTTTTCTCTTATCTCATCTGCCTCCTTAAATTTCCTTTCCTTTCTTAATTTTTCCCTATATAGTATGAGTTCTTTATCTTCATTAGAAATCTCATCTGATTTTTTTTCAGTATCAAGCACATCAAAGATTGTGTTTATTTCCTTTAAAAATTTTATAACCTCTTCAGCATTTTCCTTTGAAAAAGCTTCTTTGCTCAAAAAACTGTTAACTTTGTTCTCTAGAACAAAAATAGATTTCCATGCTAAAGGCGTGTTAAAATCATCATCCATAGCTTTTTCAAATTCTTTCTTTGCTAAAGCAACCATCAAAGAGCACTCTTTGTTATTAGCCCCACCTTCTACAGAGTAAAGCCTTTGGATAAAATCATTTAGTCTATCCAAGGTATTTTTTGCATGTTCCATTGCTTCTTTTGAGAAGTCAACTTTACTTCTGTAGTGGCGAGTTGCAATAAAAAACCTGAAAACACTTGCATCAGTATTGGCTAAAAGTTCTGGTACACTAATATAGTTTCCCAAGCTTTTGCTCATTTTTTGTCCGTTAATTGTTAAGAAACCTGTGTGGAGCCAATATTTTACAAAAGGTTTTATTCCATATGCTGCCTCGCTTTGAGCAATTTCATTTTCGTGGTGTGGAAAGATCAGATCAACTGCGCCGCCGTGTATGTCTATGGGAAGCCCAAGATACTTTGAGCTCATAGTGGAACATTCTATATGCCAACCTGGCCTACCTTTACCCCAGGGGCTTTCCCAATAAGGTTCAGATGGCTTTGCCTTTTTCCATAAAGCAAAGTCTTGAACCTTTTTTTTGTCATATTTGTCTGTAGCAACCCTTGTACCAGTGATTGATTCCTTTGTTTTGACACCAGAAAGTTTACCATAACCCTTGAATTTACTTATATCAAAGTAGATACCATCTGCAGTTTCATAGGCATAGCCTTTTTCTTCCAAGAGCTTTATTGTTTCAATTATTGATGGTATTTCTTCGCTAACCTTTGGGTAAAAACTTGCTTCTTTTATTTTGAGAGCTTTCATGTCTTTAAAAAAAAGTTCAGTATAGCGTTTTGATAGCTCAAATATTGTTGTATTTTGTTCGTTTGCAACTTTTATCATATCATCATGTACATCTGTTATGTTTACCACTAACTTCACTTGAAAACCCTTCCATTCAAGGTAGCGCCTTATTATGTCAAAGGCCACATAGGTTCTTGCATGACCTATGTGCGCTGGACCATAAACTGTAGGGCCACATACATACATCCTAACAATGCCTGCTTTGTTTGGTTTAAAAGGCACTTTTTTGTCTCCCAAAGTATTGTGAACTCTTAGCATTTTACCCCCAACCTTTTTTTCCAAGCATTACATATCTTTTGTGTCTTCTGCTCTGCTATGCCAACATACTTTTCTGGTGATTTAATATAAGAAATTTTTTCATTTGGAATCTTTCTAAGATAAACTGAAAGCTCTTTATCTTTTAGAGCGGCTTCTAATAAAGAAATTTTTTCTGGCGTATTAAAAAGCAAACGCTTTACCTTTTCATGGGCATTTTCAACACCATGAAGAGCTAACAGGACATACAATGCTTCAGATGCAATCTTCTGATCACTTTTCTTCAAGTTTTCCCACATTTTAACTTCGTCTATATAAAGATTTTCAAGAGTTTTTCTCATCTGCCTTAAAGCGTAAGTGCAAGCAAACAAAAGTTCAGGCAAGAAACGTTCGCTTGCAGAGTTTGTAAGGTCTCTTTGATGCTCGCTGATTTGGTCCATGTACACAGTAATCATCCTAGGGCAAAAAGCCTTCCAAATACTTTTTATGTTTTCAAAGCTAATCGGGTTTCGTTTATGGGGCATAGCAGAGCTACCAACCTGTTGAGATTTGAAGCACTCTGCAATTTCAGCTATTTCACTTCTTTGAAGATGCCTTAGGTCATCGGCCAAATTTGCAACAACGCCTAGCATTGATAGATTTGCATGCATTAGGTCCACAAAAAATTCTCTTGGCAATATTTGTGTAGAACTTTCAGATGGTTTGAGGCCTAAGTAGGAAAGTGTTTTTTCTTCTAGTTTTAATGGATCATCACAAAATAGCGATATGGCATTGTATGCTCCTACTGCACCAGAGATTTTACCACATAATTTTGAGCAAGCGCTTTCTATTGTCAAAACCCTGTTTCCCAACCTAGAAACATACTGTGCCAAAAAAAAGCCAAATGTTATTGGCTCAGCGTGCTGGCCATGAGTTCTGCCAATCTGCAAGGTTTTTTTGTAACGAAGCGATAATTTGATAAGTGTTCTTAAAAGTTCTTTAGCTTCAGGCAGTATAACTTTTTCGGTGTAACGTTTATAACGCAAAGCATTTGCGGTGTCAAGCACGTCGCAGCTTGTAAGACCCAGATGAATAAATCTTTTAGATTTTTTGCTCACATTAGCAGACAGAATGTTGACCAATGCTTTTGTTTCGTGCTTCACTTTGGCTTCTTCGGCATAAACCATTTCGGCGTTTATCTTTTTAGCTGCTTTTTTTACTTCCTTATATGTCTCTTTTTTGCAAAAACCGAAAAAAGAAAGAGCTCTTATGTAAGCAATCTCAACTTCAAGCTCGTGCTTTATCTTTGCCTCTTCCGAAAGGTATTTTGTAGCCTTTTCTTTTAAATCATCTTGCATATAACGAAAGTCGATGGGACTTAAAAACTCAAATTTGTTCATGCTTTAAAAATACAACCACAAACCAATTAAAATTTTATTGGATGTTTAACTGCTTTCAAGCACCATTAAAAATAACACCGGAACCAACGTAGCAAAAGCCTTTTTGGCCGAATGTTTTTGATTTTATTTATGGAGTTAAGCTATGCAGAGCTCCCTCTACACTATGGCAAAGCGCCAGCGTGGCTATTTAAAAGAATGGTGGCTTTAGCAAGAGAAATAAGCAATGTTCTTGTTTTAGAATTTGGCACAGAAGGTTTTTTAGAAAAGATTTCAGATCCATTTTGGTTTCAAGCTTTGGGTTGCGTGCTAGGTTTTGACTGGCATTCAAGCGGGCTAACCACAACAACATGCGGTGCATTGAAAGAAGCTTTGAATAAAGAGGATTTAGGAATAGCAATAGCAGGCGGCAAAGGCAAGGTATCAAAGAAAACACCCGGGCAGATAGTAGAGCTTAGCGAAAAAATTGGTTTAAATGAATCAAAAACTGAAGAACTTGTTTACGCAAGCAGGATGAGTGCAAAGGTTGATAATGTTGCATTGCAGGATTCATACAAGCTATATCACCATTGCATTTTTTTCGATGAAAAAGGGCATTGGGCAGTAGTACAGCAAGGGATGAATGAAAAAAGTGGTTATGCAAGAAGATATCACTGGGAAAGTTCTAAGGTTAAAAGCTTTGACGAAGAACCACATAAAGCCATATGCTGCAATGAAAGAAAAGAGCTTGTTTTGAATCTTACAGCAAAAGAAAGCAGGGAAAACAAAAAAATTACGCTTGATCTTGTAAAGGATAACCCAGAAAATCTTAACAGTGCTTTTCTTCTTTTATCAGGTCAAAAAACTCTGACAAACTGGAATTCGGTTTTTAGCAAAGAAATGCTTTTTATGCCAAAAGAAATAAATTGGGATGCGATAAGAAAAGCATATGAATTTCAGCCTATGAACTACGAAGAATTTCTCGGAATAAAAGGTATTGGGCCAAACACTGTTAGAGCGCTGGCGCTTATATCCGAGCTTGTTTATGGAAGCAGAGCTGATTGGAAAGATCCGGTAAAATATAGCTTTACCGTTGGTGGAAAAGATGGCGTACCATTTCCTGTGAAAATAGATGTTATGGATGAAGTGATCGAAGTACTTAATGATGCTGTGAAGCAGGCCAGAATAAACAACTATGAAAAGATTAAAGCAATCAAAAGATTGAAAGAATTAGTAAGTAAGGAAAAAACAAAGAAAAACAATAATTTGAAAAAATTTGTTTAAATTTTAATAAATTTTTAACTTAAAGGTTAGTATATGCTAGGTGTGTTAGGTGCTGAAAAACTTTTCATTTTGGGGATTCTTTTAATAATTTTTGGTTTAACCATTAGCGCAGTTTCAGTAATACTAAGCGCAACTAGTGAAAAAGATACAAAAGTAGAAGGTGCTGCAATAGTGATGATCGGCCCAATTCCAATAATGTTTGGAAGCAAGCGTTTGTTGGTTCCTTTATTGCTAGTTGTTTTGTTATTTTTGTTTGTACTTTTAATTATTTATTTGCTTCAAATATGGAGAACATAAATTTAAAACAACACTTTATTTATGGAACGCGATTTTTAAGCCCAAGGTCGTCTGCGTAGTCAAGCACATTGTAAAACTCAGAGGTGGTCAACCTACGGTTAATTTCAGAATACTTATAAGCTTTGTATGCTGGCCAGTACTGGTCCATTATATTGATTCTGACATCTTTACCCAAATTTTCAGATATCCATTTTAAGATAGGTTTAGCGCAACACTCAGTGTGTGAAGGGATAACCAGCAACCTTATTAAAAGCTCTGCATCAGCGTATGCGCTCAAAAAATTTCTTTTTGCAGCTTCTACATAATTTGGAGCGTTGCTATATTTTATAGCACATTTGTTGCTAAAATAACGAAAATCAAGAAGGTAAACATCAACTATTCCTTTAAGCAAACTTGCTGTTTTCTCACTGTAATAAGCATTTGAGTTCCACACCACAGGAATTGGAGCATTGCTATAAGAAAGCGCTTTTATAATGTTGTACAAATAAGGGGTTGGATCTCCGCCCACAAAATTTACGTTTTTGCAGCCTTTGAAATGCATTGATTCGATCCATTTAGCAATCTCTTGTTCACTCCAAGCGCTTCCCAAAGAAGGGTTTATACTGTCCGGAGCATTTTGACAATAAACACAATGCATTGTACAGCCAGCAAAAAAAATAGTTGCAGAAGGTACAAGCTCTGGCTCTTCGCCGTAATGCACAAATGCGCCAAAAACTCTTGCATTTTTACCACACTTGCAAAAACCAAGCCGACCATTTTTTCTGTTTACTTTGCATTTTCTTTCACAAAATTCACAAGAGCGCAAGATATGCTCTGCTTCCTCTATTTTTTTATTTAACAAACCGGATAATTTTGCCAAAAGATAACGCGGCTTAGCTTTGCCTTCTAGGACTGATTCGTATTGTTCTAATCCTTTAACCATAAAAAATGTATATATAATTTTATTTAAAATTTGAGGTGAACTTTTGGGGTAAGTTATTTTTATGTTTTTTGTATTTATATCCTAACAACAATGGCGAGAAATCTAACTTTGGCTACATTGCTTAGTAGTAAAAGGAAGTTTCTGAATTTGCTAATAATCCTATCTTTTTTGGGCCTACTTGGACTTTTTAGGAACTTGCTCGAGGTTGTACTATGCATCAAAGTAACACCGGATCCAAAATGGTATTCTTTTGATTTTGACGTACTACTTGTTATGTTAGTTTTTCCAATATACCTGTGCTTCTTTGGTGCGTTTATGCTTCATTTTATTTCGAAAAAATTTGGAGAAAATGTTAAATATGACAAAATTTTTTCATATTTGTTTCAACTACAGTTTTTACACATTGTAATTCCCTTTGTTGACTATATTGGCTTAAAAGCTGAAATCCCAGCCCTCTTTTTTATGCCATTTCCTCAAATAGAGTCCTACTTTAATCCTATTTTGCCTATGACCTTTGGCATAGTATTTGCTTGGATCCTAACAGCCTTCATAATTATATTTGTTTTTGTTCAAGTGTTCAAAGTAAAAATATGGAAAAGTGTTACTATACTCATGATTTCATTTAGTACTCTATATTTCCCAATATATCATATGTTTCCAGCATTTAACACAATATTCAACACCATTTTTATGCCTGGTACTC
>JAWANJ010000013.1:0-20073 GCA_038895395.1 Candidatus Iainarchaeum sp. | reverse complement strand
TGTTTCTGAAATCGTTTCTGTAGCACATGATAAAAATATACCTGTGATGCTAGACGCAGCACAAAGCGCAGGCCATGTAAAAATAAACCTTAAAAAAATGGGTGCTGATATGCTCGCATTTAGTGGGCACAAAATGTGTGGCCCTTTTATAGGTGCCCTGGTATGTAAAAAAGAAATTCTTAAACGGCTCTCACCACTTATTTTTGGAGGCGGAATGGTTGAAGAAACTACAACCAAATCATACAAAATAAAGGATGATTACAAAGGTTTTGAAGCAGGTCTTCAGGATTGTGCTTCGATACTTGGCTTAGAAACAGCTTGCAAATATCTAGAAAAAATAGGTTTTAAAAGAATTGAAAATTATGAAAATAAGTTAACTAAGAGACTAACAAAAGGTCTTTCTAATTTTCAGGAAGTTTCTTTTATTGGAGTTGCTGAACCAAAAAATAAAATTGCAATAGTAAACTTTGTTTTAAAAGGAACTTCTTCGATGGACGTAGCCATGCTTCTGGATGAACTTGGTGGAATTGCCGTTAGAAGTGGAATGCACTGCGCACATTCATGGTACAAAAAATATTCTCTTCCACCAAGTGTGCGGGCCTCTCTTTATTTCTACAACACCACTGAAGAGGTCGATATCTTCTTAGAAAAAATAGAACAGATAACTAAGATAAAAAAAGGAAAGGACATTAGCCGAACAAGGCGCTAAGTCCACTGACAGCCTCTTCTTCGCTTTTTTGTGTTTCTTCTGCACTCTTTTCTTCTTTTTGTTGTGTTTGTCCTGAGGCAGCTACTGTTTGTGCTGGTGCTGCTTGAACAAATGTTGCACTTTTTATGGCTTCGTCTATGTTAACCTCTTTAAGAGAAGCTATCAAAGACTTTACTCTGGCACTATCTACATTTACACCAGCAGATTTGAGCACTGCTGTTACTGCCTCTTCAGTTATCTCTTTGCCTGCAGAGTGCAAAAGTAATGCTGCATATATATATTCCACACCATTCACCTCACAAATTTTTTGAATGTTCATGTTAAAAATTTTATTACGTTGTTTGAGTTTTTATTACAGAGTTTAGTTTCTCTGCGCATAGTCTTGCTTTTATTATTAGTTCCGGTAATGTCTCTTTTGTTATTATTGAGCCCCTTCTTGCAACTTCTAAGGCTTCTCTGTACCCTCTCTGTAATAAGAGCGTTATGTTTTGTGGTGTAATATAGCCTATATTATAAGCTAAACAAAAGGCATTTCTGTAACAGTTTTGAATATCGCTTTTGACCTTTTCAAAGTCTATGTCAAGTTGTTCAGATGAATATAGTGTTTCCCCATCACAAGCATATGCGATTCTCAACATTATTTCATAAGGTTTTATATCTAACTTCATAAGAGCGTTTGCTATCTCTTGTGTTACAGTTTCCCCCTTGCGTAGCACAACAGTATCTTTCAAGATTTTTATAGAAGATCCTTGCATTGCAACAGGTAAATTTGCTGCCTTAAGCAAGGAAAGATCAGGACCTGGCGGTAATTTCGTGTCCCCTGCTGGTACTATTACATCTTTGTCTGCTATAGCACCAACTTTTAAATACGTTCTAACTTTGTTTTTCTTTACTAAGGAAAATAACTCAAATGGGTCTAAATCTGAAGCTATCAGTGCAACTTGACCACTAAATCTTTTGTCCCAATCAAATCTTCCAAATTTGCTTTCCAAAAGAGCCTTTTTTATTATCCTTACTTTTGAAAATTTTATTTTTGCTTTGTCGGCTAGTTTAATTTTAATCTCCTGTAACATGTTTGCAGGCAAATTTTCAGTTTTAGCAACTGCCACAACTTTGTGGCTATCTATAAGCTTTTTTAGTTCACCTAGCTGAGCTTCTTTCCATTTTCTTGTATGCCTTCTCACAGTTTCACCTACAATATTTTAACAGCAGGGCTCATTGTTTTCTTGATATAAACAGACTTTATGTTGTGCTTCTGGCTTGGTAGTGCGTGAAGTACCTCTTTGTAAACTTCTACAGCATTTTCTGCTATTTGCTCATTGCTCATGTTTTCATTACCTATCACAACTTGCACGAATGGCACTCCTTTACCCTTCTTATTTGTTATCCTTACAGCTGATTCTGTACCTGCAAGTAAACTTTCAACAGCACTCTTTTCAGGGTTCACAGGCTTTGGCATTTTACCTTTCGGCGCTAAAGTTTGTCCTAGATATTTTGCTACTGTCAGCATTACAGGCCCTTCTGCTAAAATAATGTCATAATCCAACATCTCTTGTAATTCTTTTTTTGAGAGCCCTTCTATTTGGTTCTCATAAATAACCCTATCAAACATGTCTTTAACAGTTTCAATAAAAGAAGCAGTTCTAGCAAACAAGAGTGCCTTGGCCTTGCCAGCTCCTGTTGCGTGAGGCAGGTTTACTTTTATGTCTATCAGGTTTTCAGGTTTTTTAACATCCAAGTTTTTGAAGTTTATAATTAGCTCAATTTTTTGTGTAAAATTACGTTTCTTGCTTGTGTTGAGTTTATTCAAAGCATCTATAACATCTTTTTTTTCCATTTAAGATCTTAGACCTCCTGCGTTAAGCAGTATTAGCGGCCAAGAAGCCGATAACACCATTTTATTCTATGAAACATTTATATACTTTGCGTTAATCTTTTGCAATGCTTTTTTCTATTAAACTGTCATACTTACCTTGCTTTATCTCTGAGATAATTTGAACAGCTGGTTTGCCCTCAACATATACACCCATCGAATTACAACTTCCAATTACTTGGAGCAAGGTGCTCTTCAGATATTTGAAATCCATTCTTTTAGTCTTTTTTCTAGCGATTTCCAAAGCTTGATTTATTGTTATATCACCAACCTTTTGTGCTTTGGGGTTTGCTGCACCTTTTACACCTATAACCTTCTTTATTAGTTCAGTTGTTGGTGGAGAACCAACTTCTATCTCAAATTTTTTTGTTGCTGAATCAACTATAACTCTTACAGGTACTTGCATTCCTGCAAACTCTCTAGTGCGTTCATTTATTTTTGCAATGACTTCTCCTATGTTCACACCTAAAGGACCTAGTGCTGGCCCTAGAGGTGGTGCTGCGGTAGCCTTTCCACCTTCTACGAGTACTTTTACTTCTGGCATAAATAGCACCTACCTTTCAAGCCTTATATTCTCTGCCTTTATTGTAACCGGCACTCTTACTGCTGCATCTATAAGTTCTATTGTTACCTCTTCCTTTGCCGGATTAACTCTTATAACTCGACCAATTTCACCCTTAAATGTACCTGTTACAATCCGTACTTTTGCACCTTCAGTTATTGCTTCCATGAGTGGGTGTGCCTCAAGCAATGAGCTTAACTCTGAAATCTTAACTTCACCAACCACAAGACCCCTTGTTTTTATGTGTGGCACATCTATTATAGCCCTTTTTACAGCTTCTTCAGTTTCGCCTTCTATTAAAATATATCCCTTAAAGTCCGGAACAACTAATATTGAGAACACTCCCGGATTTTCAACCTCGAGCTTTTTCTTTAGCATATCCGCTACTAAGCTCTCTTGGCCTGCTGTAACCCTTACTGTGAATATCATTTACGTTCACCAGAAATATCTATTTTTTAAGCATATATACTTTTTTAAAAAAGATTAAAAATACTTTGCCTATTTGCATACCGCATAGAAGACAATCGCTCATTTAATCAAAGTAACTCCCAAATAATGGAATATAAGTGCAACAGTAAAACCTAGAATGCCAAAGATAGTAACACCAATTGCTGTTATTTTAATCATTAAAAGATACTCTTGCATGTCTGGTTTTTTTGAAACCGTTAGTACTCTTTTTGATGACTCTATGAAATCTCTAAAACCCAAAACATCACCCTGTAAAGTCAATACCTAAGTCTATGGTGCCTTTTTCTTTAGTCATTTTTTCAAAATCATCTAAGTAAGGAAATCTACCGCCCGCTATAACAACCATTGCCTGTATCCTATTCTTCGAAAGTTCTTTGTCAACAGTTGCACCCCATATTATATGTGCATTTGGATCTATCCTCAAACTTACTGTTTCGACAATCATTTCCGCTTCTCTGAGTGTCATATCTGCTCCACCAACGACATTCACAAGAGCACGCTTAGACTGACTTATGTCCACATCTAAAAGTGGTGAGTTTAGAGCATTCTCTACAGCTTCTAATGCTCTAGCATCGCTTGCTTCTTCACTGTGAGATTCGCCTAGTCCGATCATGGCTGCACCACCTTTCTTTAACACTGTTCTTAGGTCAGCAAAGTCCAAGTTAATCAAACCGGGCTTTGTTGCCATTTCGGTAATGCCTTTTACAGCATTTGTGAGCACTTCATCAGCTACTTTGAAGGCTGAATTTAAAGGCAAGTCTGGTGCTATTTCTAGTATTTTGTCATTAGGTATGACTATAATTGTGTCCGCATGTTCTCTTAATTTTGCAAGTCCTTCCATTGCATTTTCTGCCCTGCGCTTTCCTTCTACTGTAAAAGGAAGAGTTACAACAGCAACAGTTAAAATGCCAAGCTCTTTTGCAATTTCAGCAATTACTGGACTTGCACCAGTTCCTGTGCCACCACCCAGACCGCAGGTAATAAACAACAAATCTGTGTCTTTAAGTACCTCTGTGAGTTCATCAATGCTTTCCCTTGCGGATGCTTCACCAATTTGTGGTTCTGAGCCAGAGCCAAGACCACGAGTAGTTTCTTTTCCAATAAGTATCCTTTTGTCCGCTATGGTGTTTATTAGATCTTGAGCATCAGTGTTGATCGCATATGTCTTTGCACCTACAATGCCAACCTCATGCATCCTTTCAACAGTGTTGCTTCCACCACCACCAACTCCAAAAACCTTTATTTTTGCCTGTGCTGCTTCAAGAATCTTTTCAAGCTCTTCATCTTTTTCTAAAATAGCACGTTTCTTCGATTCCCTTGCAGAGTCTTCTGCCATCTGCGCTCTTTTTATTGCCTTTTTTACAATAGATTCCACAAAAATCCCCCTTTTGAGTTAAAAAATTATACACAAAAAATCTTTTCCATGAAACCCTTTAAAATCTTTTTGTTGCTGTTTTTCGAAACAATTAACTAACTTTATATTCTTCACTAAAATAAAACTTCTCTGAAAAGATTAAAATACATTTGCTATAGTCTTTCTTGACGAAAATATTTTAAAAACAAAATTCGCTATGTTAATGGTCGAACCTGCATGAAAAATTTGGAGAAATATGCAAAATCATAACCACGATTTGATGATATGCATGGATCCCAGCAAAATAGTAAATGAAACCGCAAGGAAAATAACTAGGCTTGAGATACAAGGCTCTAGCAACGTAAGAAAAGCCGTGGTATCGGCTTTGAAACAAAGTATTATACTAAGCAAAGCACAAAGTGTGCCAAAGCTAAGAAGTGAACTTGCAAGAAATATCTTGCTCCTAGCCAAAGCCAGACCAACCGAACCAGAGACTAAAAACACTCTTACAAAGCTTTGGGAAGTTGCTAACCAAGAACTTAAACTCCAGGAGCTTAAATTGGAGATTGTCAATGCATGTGACCGTTTTGAAAGAGACCGACTTAACTCTGTTGAAAAGATAGTTGCATATGCCAAAAGAGAGCTAAAAAACTGTGAAACAATTTTCACCCATTGTCACTCCAGTACCGTAGAGCGTATCCTCGTAGAGCTAAGCAAAAGTGCAAATCTGAAAAATGTGATTTGTACCGAAACAAGACCCCTGTTTCAGGGTAGGATAACAGCAAAAAATCTCACCAAAGCAGGAATAAAGTGCACAATGATTGTTGATTCTGCAGCAAGAGCATTCATTCATAAAGCTGATGTTTTTTTAACGGGGTGTGATGCGATTTTCTATGATGGTTCAGTAGTTAACAAAATAGGTACCTCTCAAATCTCACTTGCTGCAAAAAAGATTGGTGTGCCTCACTATGTAGCAAGCGTTTCATTTTGCTTTGATCCCGCAACCTACTATGGGCTAAAAACTGAAATTGAAGAAAGAAGTTATAAAGAAGTTTGGCCTGATAAACCTAAAGCATTACAAATAAAAAATCCTGCTTTCGATGTCACTGAGCCAGAACTTGTGAGGGCCATAATTTGCGAGCACGGCGTTTTTTCTCCCAAAAAGTTTGTTTCGCTTATGGTCAAAAAACTTGCACTTAAAGAAAAGCCATATTTAACTCTGGAAGAAAGAATGAAAAAATACTTAACAAACTAACGCAATAAAAATACCTTTTAATCCATTGGTTATCATTTCTACAGCTACTGCTGTTAAAAATAGCCCCAATATCCTTGAAAGAATTCCGATGACCTTAGTGTTAATCTTCGGTATCAAAGCAGCAAAAATAACGAAAACCAACCCAACAATCAAAAAAGATGCAAGGGTGTTTATCAAAATTGATATCAATCCAATCTCATATGTTTTTATTGTGAGAAACGAGATTGTTGCAGGCCCTGTAAGTAATGGTGTTGCGATTAGAGATGTAAGCGCTTCTGCATTGTCTGGACTTGCGCGCGGATCATCACTTCGTCTTGCAGTACTAATTCCAAGCAGCAGCAAGATTATTCCACCAGCTACTCTAAAAGAGTTAATGCTTATATTGAAAATACTAAAAAGAAATGGTCCGATGAATATTATTGCTATTGCAATGGAAAGTGCTATTAATGTAGCTCTCAGTGCAATCTCCTTTACCTTCATTTTTTTTGAATGTGCCGCAACTAAAACAGGCAATGATGATAATGGATTTATTAACACAAAAATCTGAAGTATCAACGGAATGTTTATAATTTCAATCATAACTTAAATAATAATATTTTGTTTTTAAATACTGTTGTTCTAAAAGTGTTTTCGATGCGCTTGTGGAGCATAAGTCCAGCTTATCTAGATTCAAAAGGACTAGTTGCTTTGTGGCGAGAGGGGCTTTTAGCAAGAAAGGTTTTGATGGGCAAAACAAAAGGCTACAAAAGACATCCACAACTCATTAGGTTTATCAATTATAAACAACCATTGGCAGCAATAAACTCTTATCTCACTTATGTTTTTGAGGAGGGTAAAAAAAGAGGCTACAAATTCAATAAGTCAAAAATAAGGCCTTTGAAAATGCAAAGCATAATCCCTGTTACAAGCGGCCAATTGGAGTACGAGTTTAAACACCTACGGAACAAACTTTTAGTTCGAGATATAAATGCTTACAAAAAATGCCTGTTTGTGCAAAAAATAAGGCCAAACCCAATTTTTAAGGTAGTCTTGGGTGGCATTGAGCCATGGGAAAAATTGCCTCGGTAAAGCGATAGCAAAATAAACCTTTTTTGGTTTAAGTTTAAAATACATGTCCACTATTGACTATAAATCGATTGGCCTTAAAGCAGGCCTGGAAGTGCATCAACAACTTGACACAAGAAAACTATTTTGTAGGTGCCCTTCAAAGCTTATGACATCAAAACCTGATTTTACATTTTCCAGGATTCTAAACCTCAGTGCTTCAGAGCTTGGTGAATATGACCGCGCAGCCGCTGAACAATCAAAAAAAGGGCTTGTTTATGAGTACGAATTCTATAATGAATGTTGTTGCCTTGTTGAATGCGACGAAGAACCGCCCGGAGAAATAAACCAAGAGGCCCTAGAAATAGCACTAAAGGTTGCCCTTTTATGTAATTCCAGAATTTTTGATGTTATTAGTGTTATGAGAAAGATTGTATTGGATGGGTCAAACGTATCTGGTTTTCAGAGGACTGCTCTGATAGCTACAGGCGGTTTTATAGATCTTGAAAAAAAGAAAGTTTCATTGCAAACAATTGTTCTTGAAGAGGATGCTGCAAGGCCTGTTAGAAAAGAACCTGGAAAAATAGTTTATTCCCTTGATAGGCTTGGCATACCTTTAATAGAGATAGCAACAAAGCCAGAACTTGAGTCTCCGCGTGAGGTCAAAGAATGCGCGTTAAAAATAGGTGAACTCGTAAGAAGAACATGCAAAACAAAGCGTGGTTTGGGTACAATAAGACAAGACATAAACATCAGCATAAAAAATGGTGCCAGGGTGGAACTAAAAGGAGTCCAAGAACTTGAACTAATTGACAAGTATGTTGAAAGAGAAGTACAAAGACAGTTATCTTTGTTAAAAATAAAAGAAGAGCTTAGAAGTAGGGGCTTGAAAAAGGAAGACATAACTAATTCATATTCGATTCTTGACAATATCTTTAAAACTACTAATTGTAAAATTGTTTCTGAAGCTTTGAAAATCGGAAACCACGTTTTCGGAATGAAGCTTAAGGGTTTTTCTGGTATCTTGGGCCTAGAGCTTCAGCCTGGAAGAAGATTTGGCACGGAGCTTGCAGATTATATTAAAACAAGACACGGTATTGGTGGTCTATTCCATAGCGATGAACTTCCAAAGTACGGAATAACACAAGACGAGGTTTGCAAAATTAAATCAGAGCTCAATGTTTCTGAAAAAGATTCTTTTGTAATTATTGTTTCAGATGATGAAAAAGCCAAAAATGCATTTGAAACAATAGCAGATAGGTGTGTCCAAGCTATGTGCTGCATTCCTGAAGAAACTAGGGATGCATTGCCTGATGGCAATTCTTGTTACTCCAGGCCTTTGCCAGGTGCAGCTCGCATGTACCCAGAAACAGATGTGCCAAAAATATTTATTTCAAAGGCTTATATTGACTCTCTTAAAAGTAATCTTCCGCTAACTGTCGCAGAAAGGTTAAAGCTATACAAAAAAATTGGTTTGAGTGAAAAGTTAGCCGAAGAAATGAAGCTTAGCAACCAAGCATGTCTTTTTGAAAAACTTTTAAATTTGGGATTTGATGGAAAAAGGTGTGCTGTTTTGCTTCTCGAAGATTTAAAAAAGATTGAAAGGGATGGCTTTGAGACTGAAAATCTAAACGAAGAAGACATAATTGCTGTTATCAAAGCCGAGAGCAAAGGTATTGACAGGCAAAGCAGCATTGAGGCTCTTAAGCAAAAGATAAAAAACCCTGAAAAAAGCATCCAAAACATATTGGAGTCTTTCACAAAAACTTCTGTTACTGAAGAAGAAATAAGAAAGATTGTAAAACAAATAATTAAAAACAACTCTGCACTTATAAGCTCGAAAAAAGAGCATGCGATCAACGCGCTTATGGGCGATTCAATGCAAATGCTTAAAGGACGGGCAGACTCTAAGAGGGTTTTTTTTATACTTAAAGAAGAGTTAAAAAATGCTCTAAAAAGTATAAAATAATAAAATATTGGTGGTTGATAGCAATGGTAGACTATAAAACTCTTGCAAAGAAATATGATAAAAAAAACACGATTTCTTTCTTACGTTCTTTTCCAGAACAATGCAGAGATGCATTAGAAATATCAAGCTCAAAAAATATCGAGCCACTGAGAGGAAACTACAATAACATTTTTATTCAAGGTATGGGTGGCAGTGGGATAAGTGGCGCGATAGCAAGGGACCTTCTTAAGGACAGATGCCCTCTTGGGGTTTATGTTAGCAACAGTTATGATCTGCCAGAATTTGTAAATGAAAAAACACTCTGCTTTTTCGTGAGTTATTCGGGCAACACTGAGGAAACAATAAGTTCTTTTGAAAAAGCTGGGGAGCGCCTTTGTACGAATGTCTGTATAAGTTCTGATGGAATCCTACTTAAGAACTGTAACTTTTGTATTAAAGTACCAGCCGGAAATCTTCCTAGGAACATGCTTGGTTATCTTACAGTCCCTTTGTTGGTAATAACCGAGCGCTTGGGTCTTACAAAGACATCTTTTGGATTGGAATCTACAATAACTTTTCTTGAAAATGAACTGCATAATGCAGAAAGATTGGGCAGGAAACTAGCAAAAGTTCTTTATAATAAAATCCCTGTGCTTTATGCTGCTGACAAGTATTCTTCACTTGTTTGGCGTGTCCATGGTCAGCTAGCTGAAAATGCTGGCGTATTTTCGCATTGCAACGTTCTGCCAGAAATGAATCACAACGAGATTGTTGGATTTCGATACTTTGAGCCAAAACTTGTTTTCCTTTTTTTCAGAGACTGTGATGAAAATGAAAAGATGAAAAAGCGATTTGAGTTTACAAAGAAAATAGTAAGCAAAAAAAGCAAGGTATTCGAGATAGCACTAAAAGGCAAAAATCCGACAGAGCGCTTGTTTTATGGTATCATGGTTGGCGATTTCACAAGCTATTACCTTGCACTGTTAAATAAAAAGGACCCAAGCGAAAACGAAAACATAACAAAACTTAAGCAAATATTGTCGAGGTGATTTTTTGGAAAAAGCGGTTGGTGTAGATGTTGGTGGCACAAAAACACTATTTGTTTTATTAAATGAAAATGGAAAAGTATTGAAAGCGGTAAAACACCTTACACCTAAAAGCAGGGATGAGCTTTTGCAACTGCTTGTAAAAGGGATAAAAGAAGTTAAAAAAAATGAAAAGCTCAAAGGCATTGGTTTTTCATTTGCAGGTTTCCTTGATTCGGAGCAAGGAATTATGCACTTTTCACCAAACATGCCTTATATAAACAATTTTAACTTTAAGGCATATCTGAAAAGACATTTTAAAGAGCCACTATTTTTTGAAAATGATGCAAATGCATTTGCTTTGGCTGAGTATTCAGTGGGCTACAAACGCAAATACAAAAATCTTATTGGGATAACTCTTGGTACAGGCGTCGGTAGTGGAATAATATGCGAAGGCTTGCTTATAAAGGGCCAAGGCCGTGGTGCGGAGATCGGCCACATGATAATTGACCACTCTTCCGGCAGGATATGCAGCTGTGGTAACCCCGGCTGCTTTGAAGCTCACTGCAATGGCAAAGCCCTTCTTGATATAGCAAAGGAAAAAGGCCTTACAATAAAAAGCAATGAAGAGCTGCACAAATTTTTAAAGAGACGTGACAAAAGAGCAATCAATGCTGTCAAAGAATTTTCTGAGCATCTTGCAATCGGGTTTGTTAACATCATAAATATCTTTGATCCAGAAGTTATTGTTGTTGGCGGAGGTCTATCAAAGATAAGTTCTATAATAGAAAATGCAAAAAAGGAACTCTCAAAGTATACGCTTGTAAGAAAAAATACAAAAATATTGCCAGCAAAGCTTGGAAATGTGGCTTCTGCAGTTGGGGCCGCAATGTTGGCTTTTGAGCACAAAAAAAGAAATGCAAATTAGTTGGCTATGCTATAATGGTCTTCTATTGATTCTATTTCCTTTCTTCGATCTTGGAATATATTGGTTTGGCTTTTTTTCAGGATATCTGGCTTTTAGAATTCTTTCAATTTCTTCCAATGACACCCCTTTGCTGACGAGTTCCTTTACATCTTCTCTTGTCCTGACAGCATTTTCAATCTTTGTGCCATACACAAGATTCCTTTTTCTGCGGATCCAATCCATTAAAATTTGCATCTTTTCATGACCTTCAATCCTTCTTTTGTGCCAAAAAAGTATTTTTCTTAGCTCTGCTTCAATTGCTCTTTTCTTTTTTGGAGGATATGTTGCAGGTATCTGCTGAATTATAGATCTTAAATCCACTTTGCTGGTAAGCAATATTTTTGTTAGATGTGCGATGTCTACTCCTAACTTTTCTAATGACCTTAGATGCTCTGCAACGCCACGGTAATGAGCGCCGCCTGTGACTGCCTTCTGTGAGATAAAGCCGATGCCTTTTCCTGTAAGCTGTGGCAATGTCAATACTTCTGCTAAATAGGCTGCTTTATCACTTTTTGAGCCTTTTGCGCTGCCGAGTTTAATTGCACACTTTATTGCTATTTCTATTAGCTCTAGCCTGCTTAAGCTTTTAGGTTTAGCAAAATCAAACCCAAGCTGCTGGCCTTCCATATTTTTTATTGCAGAGTTTATTGCCTCAATTAGGCGCTCTCTCCTTGTCTTTGCCATAAATCAGGGTTACTCCGAAATATTTATTAAAGCAAATAAGCCTACTTTTTATTATGCTTTTCAAAAATCAAGAAAAAGCAAAAACAATAATTAAATTAGGCCGTATTTTTCTGGAAGTTGTTATTGATATAACCTTTTATACAGTTGCGTTAGCATTAGCTCTTGCTAGCGTAGTCTGTTTGGTTTATTTGATTTTTAGACCAAACATTATCGATGCTATTTTTCTTTTGCTTGGTGTTGCAATTTATATTATACACTTAAAGAAGAAAAAGCACAAGGTGCCACTGAGCAACCGCTTTTTTGCTATTGAAATAAAAGGCAGCGAAGAGTTTGGGAATTTTATTCTTAGGGAATTTGCAGATTTTGGGGCCTCTGTTGGCATTGTACTTTCTTTTTTAATATTAATCACAGGCCTGTTGAATGTATTTAATATAAATATAACTGACAATGGCAGTGTCTTTCTTAAATTAAGTTACGAAGCCATCAGAGGGGACGCCGTTAGTGTCCTATTTTCTATTGTTTTTTATCGTTATTTATTTTATCTTGCATCTTTTGTTTTTGGTTTGGTATTATTTTATGTACTTTTCCTTTTATTCATTAAAGTTCTCAAGTATATCAAACCAAATGAAATAAATGGCGAGGTGCTAGTAATTGGTACGCTGTCGGCATTTGTCATTTTCATATTAGCATTAACCTGTTTTTTTATTTTTTTAATTGTGGCAGGATACTCAGAGGACCTTGCGCTAAAAGTAGCCAAAACAGATGCTGGTGTGCTGATCTCAAGTCTCTTTTTAGGCCTGCCAATATTTGGCTTTTACAAGATACCTTTTGTTGGCACTTTTTTCCACAAAGACGAGCAAAATATCCCTTTTACTATCTTATCACAAGCTTAGTTGCACTGCATATAATAAATCTCATTTGCTTTTATCTAACTTTTTCTTATCTTCCGGAAAGCTATTTGACGCGAGCCAGTAGATGAGGTAATACAAAGCAAACCAAATGGCAAGCGATAATAGCGACATTAATGGCGCCCCTAAAGGATAAATTGGTAAGTAACTTGATAGTTTTATGTAGCTAACAAACCAGAATGTTACTGAAGCAGCCATTGCACCTTTGCCTATTAATTCATTTCTCAGGCGACCTTTTTTGAAAACACTTTTGCTTAAAACTAGGCAAATTATTGCCATTATTAATGAAAAAAATCCGTGCGAGTATCCAACCATTTCGTACTCTGAAATTGGAAGCTTTGATAGAAGACATAGGCCATAATATTCTTTCGCTCTCATCATGTTTTCTGTTTTTTTTGATAATTCAGTTTCGCTTAACTTTTCAATTAGGTTTCTATAATAGCATTCATCATAAATTTCTGGATAATTCTCAAATGGATAAATTTTAATTGTTTTATAGATGCAATCAATCTCTGCTTCATCAGTCATTAAAGCATACTGTGAAAGAACAATGTAGCTAGAAAGCAAATTTGAAAAAAGCACAAAGATAAGACCAAAACTTATAGCCAAAGAATTTACCAAAACCTTTCTGCGTGTTTTTAAATTATCGACTATTGGCGAGAGCAGAGCAAATATTAAAAGCATAAGGAAAAGAGTCCAAAGGTAAAATGCCATTACTTTAAATATTTCTGAGTAAAGGGCTGAATCCATAGCATTTTCAAAGAAGCCGCTGCTTTTGTTCAAATCAAGGTCGTGTGCATCGTATATAACAAATTCAATGAACAGCAGAGTTGGAAGAAGAACAGCATTTATTATTACGATATTTTTTATGGTTTCATTTTTTGAGTACTTATTGACTATAAAGTATACTACAGGCATTATGACAATTAACAATATGAAAAGAGGTGGGTTTGTGGGAAGTAAGTTTACAAAGCCAATATGTCTAAATTCATGCTTAAATGTACTCCATATTTGAAGATCATAAAGAAGCTTGATAAAAAATATGAATAAAAATAATATTATTGTTAGAGCAAATGCCCAAGTTCTAAGCTCTGTTATTTTTTCCTTATCCAGCATCTTTAACATTATTTCACCAGAAAAGTATTTGTTTTTTATATTTAAATCTTTTGCCCCATAGCTATGGCTAACTTTAATTGTTGCAAATGCGTTTGTGGCATAAATTAGCACAACTCATTCAATCTTCACTATGCATTCTTCCAGCTTCTTTGTTCCGCCTATCTTATGATCTCTGCGCTCTACAATTTCTCCATACCTGTGCTTTACTTCTTCAAATTTCTTGCCTTTGGCTTCGTAGCCAAGTGGCACTACAACAACCGCTTCTAAATACTCAGGCAATGCAAGTGCTTTCGTAATCATCTCTTTGTCGAAAGCTGTGCAGGCGCATGCGCCAAGACCTTGGTTGACTGCTTCAAGAAGAATGTTTTCGAGGCACAAACCAATATCAATGTAGTATTTCTTTTCATCTGGTTTGAAAGCAGCGTTTTTGTCTGCAAGAAGCACTGTGATAGCACTGGCTTCTTTTGCCCAAGGGTTACGTTGAGCCATTGCCTCGCAAATCTTTGCTTTAGCATTGTTGCTAACTGCAACATAAAAGCGCCATGGCTGTGAGTTTCTGGCTGAAGGCGCTAATGTGCCTGCTTCTAGTATATCTTTTATCTTTTTCATAGATACTTTTTTGCTTGAATCGAATGCTCTAACAGACGCTCTTTTTTTTATTACCTTGAGAACCATCATCTCACCTATAAAGTAAAAATTTTTTATTCAACTGTGAAGTAAAGTCTTTTATTGTCTTTGCCTTTGTTTAAGAATTTTGTTATCTTAATCTTACCAACCTCTTTTGTATTTGCAACATGTGTACCTCCGCAAGCGCTATAGTCATTGCCTATCTTAACATATCTTATCATTGGAATGTTTTTTGGCATCACATCTCTCAGTTTAAATATTGATGGTATTCTAAAGGCTTCTTCTCTTGGCAATTCACCAATCTCAACTGGCATGGAAGCTTCAACGATATCATTTGCTTTTTTCTCTATTGCGCCAACTATGTCTGAATTTAGTTCGCCTATTGAGTAGTCATCTCTGGATTCATTTAATTCTAATTGTCCACCAGTCACAAGAGCGCCCGGAAAAAAATGCTGCACGGCCATAGTCAATATATGAGCTGCTGTGTGCATTCTCATTAACCTATAACGTCTTTCCCAGTCAATGTAACCTTTTATTTTATCCCCTACTTGGAGTCCTTCTTTGTCTAATATGTGCCAAACCTTGCCCTGATCTCGTCTTACATCAATAACTGCATATTCTTGCCCATTGCAGACAATCTTTCCAGTATCTGCTGGTTGGCCTCCTCCTAAAACATAGAACGCAGTCTTATCTAAAATAACTTTGTTCCCTTCTTTTTCAATAACCTTTGCATCAAACTCTTTCAAGTAACAGTTTTTCAAGTAAAGAAGTTCAGTCATAATTTCATATTATTGAGAAATTATTTAAAACGTTAGAGCGTCAAAACTTATTATGGCTAATAAATTTAAAAAAAAGCCAAAAGCTTTGCTTCTTTTGAGCGGAGGCATAGATAGCCCTGTGGCAGGTTATCTTGTGAAAGGAAGTGTAAAATTAAAGGCATTACACTTTTCCAGCAGTAAAATTACTGGTAACGAGAGCATTAAAAAATGCAAAGCTATTTGTAAGATTCTTGGTATAGACGAGCTTCTAATTACAGATATAAGTGATGAGCTGTTGGAAATAGCAAATAAATGCAAGCACGCCTATTATTTTGTTATCATGCGAAGGTTGATGTACAGAATAGCTAACGAAATTGCAAAAAAAGAGAAATGCGATTTTATTGCAACTGGTGAGTCAATAGGTCAAGTTTCAAGCCAGACTCTTGCAAATCTTTCTGTGATATCATTAGCAAGCAATATTCCAATTGTTAGGCCTTTGCTTTGTATGGAAAAAGAGGAAATAATAAAAATCGCAGAAGATATTGGAACCTTTGAAATAAGCAAAGGTCCTGAGTATTGTGACGCTTTAGGACCAAAGCATCCAGTCACTAAAGCCCACATAAAAAATGTGCTTGTTGAAGAGGAAAAGATAGATGTTCATAAACTTGTTTGCAATGCTCTAAAAAAAACCAAAAGGGTTTTGATATGCCAAAACCAAAAGGTGAAAGGAAAAGACCTTTAAAGAGGACCAAAGAAAGGATTTTTAGTATTAGAAAGCTGATTTCCGATAGGTATCGTAGCATAGGCCTAAAGTTTATGCTGAACGCAATTGAATGGGCTGAAAAGGAAGGAAAGATAACATCTGATAAAGCAATGACCTTAAGGGAAAAAGTTGAGTCAAAGCAAGCACATGATTTTCTAACGAGCTTTGGTGCACACATGATACTAGATGGAATTCCAGGAGTTACCATTGGTATGGGTCCAATAGCTAGGCCTTCTTATACGCTGATAATGAGGCTTAAAGCAGCATACAATAGATATGTGAGAAAAAAGATAAGCTACGAAGAATACAAGCGCTTAGTTGAGCTGCACAGTGGTGAAGCTATAATTATTGGTGCAATTCCCATTCTTGGAGGTAGCGCATATATTGTGTCTAACTTTATAAGAGACCCAGACCTCATGAACGTAGTATGCAACTACCTTGCACGAAAAACACTTGGCGAGAAGTTGTACAGAACACTCAGATTAAACTTTGTAATCGAAAAGGTTACTAGTGGTGCAAAATCATACTACCTTATAAAGGCTTACATTGGGGGAAAAGTAAAAAAAGTTTATCCAAAACAGAAAAAATAAAATTTCAATTTTTAGCTGTTCTGATGTCCTTTTAATTTCATTAGTGTCTTGCTTTCTGAAAGCCCCAGCATTGACAAGAATTTCATGTAATAAGCACTGCCAGGAACTGCTGTAGCCCATATTTCTGCGTTAATCCCAGGACTTTCGATAGTTCGATCTAGAATAATATCAGAGTTTTTAACAACATCTGAAATAACAAAGTCTCTTTGAAGCGCAACCCTGCTAGCGAATTTTCTAGCAACAGCAGTCGGATCTCTTTGCCTTTCAGAAATATCCCTCGTAGCTCTTACTAAAAACTGTTTGCCCAATGGCACCAAAATACCTATGCGCATATCAGCAAGCTCAGCAAATGGTTTATGCAAAGAATAAAGACCTTCAACAATAATGATGTCTATGCCTTGTGGCACAACTTCCGTGTTAATTTTTCCTGTTTTAACATCTCTTATGATTAAAGTAACCGACTTACCTTGGCGAAGCTCTTTTATGTCGTTTATAGCTCTTTTAAGATCTGAAGCTTCAGGATTGTCAAATTCACCTGGAATTATTTTGCCACCTATCTTAGAAATTTCTCTTATAACCTCGCCTTTTTCATTTGTGATCTTTGTAATTTCTCTTTGTTTAAAGTATCCATCAAGTGGTATTACTGCAATCTTTGGCTTAATTGGCTCAAATATATCATAGAACATATATCCAAGTCTTTCGGCTATTGTACTCTTTCCAGAGCCGGCAACACCACCAATCATTATTATGACTGGTCTTTTTCCTTTATGTTTGAGAAGCTCTTGCGCAGTCCTTAGAGCAACCCAGCGATAAAAATTTTTATAATCACCTGTGCGTATTGGATACTTAGTATGTGGTCTTTTCATGGCTGGTGCGTGCCGCCACAAAAACCTTTTCAACCAGGTCTTGAAACCAATCCTTTCAAGTGGCGGATAATTTTTTTCAACAACGTGTTCCAATCTAGCAACTTTTTCTCTTCTTTTTTTTAGTGTTTTAATTGCTCTTAATGGGGTTTTAGTCATTGGCATACTTACTTAAATCACTTACATTGTTTTTAAATTTTTCCTATAAAGAGTTAAAATAACAAATTTAGGTCAATCAATACTATTAAAAAGTAAAGAACCCCAAACATTATACATATTTTTCCAAAATTGACTTTTTTCGCTATTTTCATTAATAGCCCTATCGAGGCTAAACCAACAAAAAAAGCACTCAAAATGCCAACAAAGGTAACGGTTTCAATTGCGACTGGCTCAAAAAAAAGAAGAATCATTTCGCCAAATATTACTGTTGGAATTGAAAGTATAAAAGATGTTTTAAATGAACTCTCAGCGTCATAGCCCTGCAACAAAAGCGCAGAAACAGTTATTCCACTTCTGCTTATGCCCGGCAGTATGCTCAGGCCTTGAGCCAACCCTGTGATAAAAGCACTTTTTTCTGTTAAAGGTTTTTTCGATCTTACAACCTTAAATCTGCCAACAATAATAAGCAAGGCACCCATTAAAACCAGTAGCAAGCTTGTCACAATCATAACAACACGATTTTCCTGTTGAGTGACAAGGATTTTCAAAAGATAGTAACAAGGAAAAGCAGTCAAAGCTGTAGAAAAAACAGCAACGAGTAGAAACTTTAACATTCTAGTTTCTCTAAAACTTAGAATTTCCCAAACATCTTTTCTAAAATAAATAAGTGCAGAAAATAATGTGCCTATGTGTAGTGTAGATGCAATTCTAAATGCCTCATCAGCGTTTATATTGAAAAATGCTATAGTAAAATTCATTACTTGTCCTTGTGAGCTTATGGGTAACCATTCAAAGATTCCTTGAAGAACACCAAAAACAAGCGCCTGAAAAGCATCCATATTATATACCTTATCCGAAAAATTAATTAAGGTGAAGCAAATACATATTTGTGAGATTTATGGTTCAAAGACCTGTGATGCGAAGATCAGAAGCTCCTAGAGAACGTCGCAGACTCAGAAAAATTGAAGATAGGTTGAGAAAAACTGGTAAGATTTATCGTTATGGTGGTTCAACTCTTACAAGAGAGCAGTTTGTAGGTAACTTTGTTAGAGATGGTTATAATCGCGGCGATGTTGAAATTGCTCTAAAAATACTTGAAAACAGAGCCGGTGTTTCAACCATCACAGATATGGACTTGTTAAACTTCCTAAAATTTGAGTTACCAAAAATAAAGCGTCATACATAACAACGCACTTTGTTTGTGCTGTGAGTTTATTTGGAGTAGTCCTTTCTGTGTTTTTCCCAGGTCCAGCTTTTTCTTCGAATTAAGAAGTTTATTCCATTGACTATGTATGGCAAATAGCCTATCTCATCAAATCTTCTGGCAGAAGTATAAACCAGCATCTTTCGATTGAAAATAAACAAACCGTATTTCCAGATTCGAATACAAAACTCATAATCCTCTGTTGTAACTTTATCTCCCCTAAAGCCACCGACTTTATCAAATATGTTTTTTCTTACAGCCATACTAAAACCAGGCACCAAAGGATATCGAATAATTATTGTGAATTTTGTTAATCCACTCCAACAATAATAAAAAAGCCGATGTTTTAGTTTATCGGTTTTGTAAGCCCTAATCGGTCCAGTTGCAGCAATTCCTTTGCTAAGTGCTTCTTTCACACCTTCAAGGTAAGTTGGCGCAACTATGGTATCAGCATCTACAAAGGCTAGCCTACTGCCTTTAGCATGCTTAGCTCCAAAATTTCGCCCATAACCCGCACTGATGCGTTCACACACAACTACCTTATCAGCCAAAGACTTTGCAATTTCAACAGTACCATCACTGCTTGAGCTATCGCTTACAATAATTTCGTACTCACTTTTTGGCAGTGTTTGGTCCATCAGCGCATTTAAAGTTTTCTCTATAAATTTTTCCTCATTTAATGTAGGCACCACAACAGATATTTTCATGTTAATAGAAATTTCATTTACTGTTGCATATAATCTTTTCGGTGCTCACTCCAGCTTCTCGATTTGTTTAAAACCACAAAATTTATTGCATTAACTACGTAATTTAGAATTCCCATTTCCTTTATGCGCCTTGTTGAGGTATAAACCAGCATTTTTTTATTGAATAATACTCTGCCGTATTTAGAAAGCCTGAGAGAAAACTCTATATCCTCATTTGTGACAGGCTCTGGCCTAAACCCATTGCTTTCTTCAAAGACCTTTTTAGTAACTGCAAAGTTAAATCCAGGAAATATTGGCATACCTATGTTTACAGAAATCCTCGACTGCAGACTCCACCATCTGTAAAATGCTCTCAAAGTTAGACTTTCTTTTTCTAAAGCCCTAATCGGTCCAGTTGCAGCAATTCCTTTGCTAAGTGCTTCTTTCACACCTTCAAGGTAAGTTGGCGCAACTATGGTATCAGCATCTACAAAGGCTAGCCTACTGCCT
>JAWANJ010000012.1:6683-23165 GCA_038895395.1 Candidatus Iainarchaeum sp. | reverse complement strand
CCAAACCCACCATAGCTTGAAACAACTGCAACTTTAGGATCGCTGAAACCACTTACAAGATCTTTTAGCCAATTTTTGTCTGGAATGCAGTCATCATCCATTGTTACTATTATTTCGTGTTTTGCTATCTTTATGCCAGCATTTCTTGCCTTGCAGACCCCTTGATTTTTTTCAAAGTTTATTATTGTTATCTTATCATTTCCAAGAAATTCTTTGTTTAGCATTTCCCTTGTGTTGTCAGTGCTTCCATCGTTTATGACAATTATTTCATATTTTGACGGATATTTCAGCTTGAGCATCGCGTTAAGTGTTTTCCTTAATATGTTTGCTCTGTTATATGTTGCCACTATGATGCTCACATTTGGCAAATTATTTTTTTTCATAACATTCACTCAAGAATTTTCTAATTCTTAAAATGAGTTTTTTCTTGCTGCTGCGTAATGCTGGCTTAAAATCCTTTGCTTCTTGCAGAGCAATATATAATTTTTTTAAGTCATTAACGACAATAGCTTTGCCCTTTCTTTGCAATGCGTTTGCTATGTCAACCTGGTGGTCATCAGTGTGCTCTCCATACTTTTTTAATCTTGGTACTAACACAATTGGTTTCTTTTGTGCTAATGCACTAATTATTGAGCCTGCACCAGCATGTGATACTACAACATCTGCTTTTTTTATTTCATTTTCATACTCCTCTGATGTAAGAAACTTTTTGAATGCATAATTCTTCGGTAAATAGTCCGAATTTCCAATCTGTGCAAAAAATTCTATTTTGCTGTTGTTTTTAGCAATTTCATCAACTGCTTTTAAAAGTCTGTTAAACTGCTGTTTATGTGTTCCCAAAGCAACAAAGATTCTCATTAGAATACACTCCCGACATATTCCGCTTTTGGAAAAAATTTCTTGTTTTCAGGCCATTGTACAAGAAAAAGATCTGCAAAGTGATACATTATCTTGGCGCTTAGGCTTACATCGTTTATCCTACAAAACGATTCAATAAAAACAACTTTTTTTAGAAAAATTTTTGCAAGTATGCATATTGGCACAGCAGTATCGGCACCAGTGCTTATTACAACATTGGGCCTTTCTTTTAAAAGTATGTAAAGAGACTGCATTACATTTACAAAAAGCTTTAAAGGATTCCTGCGTGGGCAAACAACAAAGTAAACCTTTTCCTTTTTGCTAAGGTCAATAGCATTTGGTCTTTTGTCTGAAACATAGAAGTGAGGATAATTCTTCCAAGCTTCCTTTATTTGTAATAGCTCTGTCAAGTGACCTCCAGCAGAAGCTGCGAGACACACCTTCAAGAAACCACCTAGAAGAGCCTAAAATAAAACATCAAAAGACCAAAAATACAGACAATTGCCTGAAAAACAAGCAATAGCATCACTACTTGATACTCTTTAAATTTACCAAGTCGCATTGCTACATGCGTAAGCGAGCAAATCTTTTCTGGGGCCTTTAGAGTACCATCTTTTTGGGGTATGCCAAAGGATTCGCCCTTAAATTTACTCCTTGCTTTTAATAGAAGTTCGACAAAGTAAAGCGACATCAAAAACACACCCAGTTTTTCCATATCCCCAACAATGGCGATAGCGGCTATAGTTGCACCACCTGTGAGTGTTAGCGTATCGCCGCCAAACACCTTGGCTGGATACCAATTAAAAAACAAGAACGATAACAAAGCACCAAGCATTGACAATCCAATTACAAAAGCTTCATAATGCATTGTGACCAAACTAACTGGAATCAATGTTGCAATTATCAAAGACAAAAGACCGGCCTCTAATCCATTGAGACCAGCTAGCATATTTGCTGCGTTGCTAGCTCCTGTAACACCTATTGGTACAAGTACAAGAGAATAAAAAAGACCAAAAGAAACACACCCAATTATTGGAAGCACAAAACATGCTGGAAGCTGCCCTATGAATGGCAAATTTATCGGAGGGTTGTTTATTTCAATAACCATCAGAGGCAATGCAGCAAAAATAGGTATTAAAGCATGCTGCCACTGTTTCAAACCCTTTTTCCAGCCACTTATATCATCGATCAACCCAACTAATGACATCATAATTATTGTTGCAAATGCAGCAAGAAGCTTTTCAAGATCAACAGAAATTAGATCTACGTAAGTTTTCAAAAATATTGCAACAAACACACCTGCAGAAAATCCCATGACGACAAAAAGGCCACCCAATTCAGGAATTTTAGGCCTTCCTGTTTTATTCATATCAAAGCCAACAATCCCTCGTCTCGCAAAGTGTGGTATTAAGTGTTTGGCTACAATCATTGCTACAAAAAAAGATGAAAAAAACACTACTAAACAAACAATAAATGCACCAAATGAAATCATGGGTATCATGAGAACTGTTCCATTTTAACTCTGTAAAGTTTCAATATTCCGACACCTCTAGAAACATGTACAAGTTCAAAGTATTTTTCAAGTTCTGGTTCGTTAAACCACATTTTTGCAAACATAGAACTATTTATTGAAGAACCAACTATGCAAAGCGCAGTATTGTTGAGGTCCATGTAATACCAAAGCAGTGCACCGCTTTGTGGCTCTGTTGTTGTTGGTTTGGATTCCCATCTGTTCGGAATTTTTGCTGCGCTGTTCTTGTCTAATTGAATAGCACCACAATTGTATCTTTCATTTTCATATGTGCAGTTGAAACAGCCACCAAAAGCAGATTGGACCTTTGGCCTTGTTCTTGGATCAGTCATAAGGTTGTCTTTATGAACATTATAGGCGTAAATGTACATAGAGGCAAATCCATCAAATGTGTCACTTGTTAGCAATATGTAGTCAGGCCTATAACGCTTGATTATCAAGAGAGCTTCATTTATATCTTCGCTAGTTACAAACCTAGCATATTCACCATCGCTTATTTCCCAATGTATGTTTCTATTATCTGAGAATGGATTGCGTTCTGCAACAAACGCTATCCAGTGTCCTGAACCCCACCAGTTAAATATCTTAGCTTCCTTTGGAGTATTTTCATACATCCACAAAAGCATATCCTTCCATTCAGGTTCCGTTTCAATGTTTGGAGGGTGCTGAAGCATATAATAGTAAGAGGCAGCCACACTTCCAAATAAAAGAAATACGAAGAAAAGCAATAGGGCCTTTTTGTACCCTATCATCTTATTTTTTTCAAGATATTCGAATAAATAGAACAACATTGAAGAAAAAACTCCACATGCTAATGCCACAGGCAGGCCGAAAGAGTATGTGAACTTTAACTTATGCCATGCCATAAAAAGACCTACAGAAATCCAAACAAAAGCATATGGACTCAACCAATCATCCCTCTTAAAAAATATCCAAATAGGTGCTAAAGCAAGTACTGTCCATGGGAATATAATTTGCATGTTGTACTTGTAACCAAAAGTGTGCTTTCCTGGACTTTCTTCACCAACAGTTGAACCAAATACACTTCTTTCGACAAATCTTTTTGAAAAAAATTCAGCCGGGTCAACTACCGTGGCAACTAAAACAAAAATAAAACTAGCTAATAAAAGAACTGATCCAAGTATGCGTAAAAAGAAAGCCCGCTTTTCACTTTCCTTCATTGCAAAGAAAAGCAAAAACACAAGCATTAAGCCTATCAATACAATAAAAGCTAAGCCTAAATAGAAACCAAGAGTAAGTTTTTCCATATCGAGAGGTATAGCACTTACAATGTAATTAAAGACCTGTTCAAGCCAGCTCAGTCCTCTGAATGGTAACAAAAGACCTGTAAAGATAAGCAAAGCCAATACATAATGTACAAAAACTGACTTTAGGCGTTGCTTTGCTAAAATCTTGTCTGAAGTGCTAAGTGCTAAAATTATAACAAAAGGTAAAGAGAGGAAAAGGATTATGGGGATAATTGGATACATAGGCCAGCTCCAGCCCATAAATGCAAAGAAGAAACCAGCTAAAATTGCATTTATAACTCCATTTTTATTTACCCCACTTTTTAAAGCTCTAAAAAAGAAAACAAAACCTAATACAAGCCCCAAAAAACCCATAGAGTCGTCTTCAAAGAACCCACCCATCGTTCTGTAAGCATATGCCTGCATTGTAGCAGTTGCAAATGCTGTCACAAAACCAACCTTTCTTCCAAAAAGTTCCTTTGCAAAGAAGAACATAAATACACTTATTATAGCCCCGTAAAATGCTGGCAAAACCTTTACAACATCTATAAGAAGCACTTTGTTGTATCCACTACCTAAAGAAAAAAGCTTGTATAATGCAGCGCTGAAATACCAGAAAAACCTGCTATCAAAGTATATAACCTTTTCTTCATCCGGCAGTCCAAAGTAGGTATTGCTGTCTACCTGAGGCGGTGCACCGTCTTTTAACACATAACCAAGCATTCTTGTGTGATAAAAAGAGTCAAATTCAAAGAAATAGTCATAACCCGGTTGTACATTATAGCATCTTATAGTGTAGGCCAGTAAGAATATAAAAAAAAGTATTTTAGCTGCCTTAGTATCAAGGCCAAAATAGCACATCAAAACTATCAATAAAGCTCCTGTAAAAATTGCTTGGAAAAACACAAGATAGTAAAGTCCTGATGATACAAGAATGCCAAATAATAAAATCAAAAGTACAAGAGAAACAGTAGCAAGATTAAGAGCCATGGTGGGCCTAAAAATAAACCCTTTGTTTTCTATAGCCATTTCATCTCGTTTTTGGCTTTTATTTGTTTCTTTTTCCCTTTTAACCATATAAACACCGCAAAAAAATAAAAACTAGAATATTAATTAAAAGCTAACCATAGCTCCCAATTACTAAAGCAAGTCAAATCATAGGTCAAATTATTGCTAATATTTACTTCTCTTTCGCAATATTTTTCTCAATTTTTATAAAGTTCTTATAGCGCTCTTCAATTTTTTCAATTTCTTGAAGTATTCTATGGTGTTTCTTCTCCAATTTTTCAGGGATTGGCTTATTGTTCTTTTTTAAATAGTCATATATTGCCTCATGCAAAGCATCTACAGCTAAAAGTGAGCAATGTATTTTGACAGGAGGCAATCCTTTTAGTTCTTCCACGATTCTTTCATTTGAAAGATTTATTAGATCATCGATTGGCTTACCTTTGGCTATTTTACTGACTACCGAAGATGTTGCAATTGCAGCAACACAACCAAAAGTTTTCCACTTAACATCTTTGACTATTTCTTTACCTTTTTTGTCCTTTCCAACTTTTATATAAAGCCACATTACATCTCCGCAAACAATGTTGCCAACTTTTCCAATGCCATCAGCATTTTTTATCTCCCCCATGTTTTGAGGTTTTTTAAAATGTTTGATAACCTCTCGTGTATACACAAAATCACCACCTATTTTTCTTTCCAAAAAGGACTAACCTCTCTTAATTCACCTATTATCTTCGGTATTATATTGCAAAATATGCTTACCTCTTTATCTGTGTTATACCTGCCCAATGATATCCTAAGGGACCCATGTGCCTCTTCAGGTTTGCGACCTATCGCAAGCAGTACATGGCTAGGCTCTAGCTTTGGTGAGCTGCAAGCTGAGCCTGTACTGGCACAAATGCCATGTTCACTAAGTTTCATAACAATGCTTTCCCCCTCGATGTATCTAAAAGAAAAATTTGCATTATTTGGAAGTCTAATCTTTGGATGTCCATTTAGAAGGGTTTCAGGTATTTTTAGTGTTTCTTTTATAATTTTATTTCTCATTTTGGTTTGCCTTTTACTTTCTTTAGGCATCTCTTTAAGCGCAAGCTCCATTGCTTTTGCGAAACCAACTATGCCAGCTACGTTTTCTGTTCCAGATCTCACGCCAAATTCATGGCCGCCACCATGAAGCAATGGTGTAATTTTAACATCCTTTTTTTTCATTAATAGGCCAATGCCTTTGGGTCCATATATTTTGTGGGCTGAAAGTGAAAGTAAGTCAATACCTTTTGTTTTTATTGGAATCTTTCCAAAAGCTTGCACAGCATCACTATGAAATAAAACACCTTTTTCTTTGCATATTTTTACAATATCATCTATTGGTTCTATTGTGCCAATCTCGTTATTGGCATACATTACCGATACAAGAAAAGTTTTGGTATTTATAGCTTTTTCCAAAGCATTCAAATCAACAAAGCCATATTCGTCAACTGGTAAATATGTGACTTTGAACCCATTTTCTTCCAACCAATTAGCTGTATTTAGTACACAATGATGTTCTATTGCTGATACAACCAGATGGTTCTGTCCTTTCTTTTTTGCTTCAAATGCTAATCCCTTTATTGCCAAATTGTTAGCTTCTGTAGCACATGAACAAAATATTATTTCTTCAGCATCAACCTTCAACATCCTTGCTATCTTTTCCCTTGAATTTTCAAGAGCATGTCTAGCTTCCACGCCTTTGCCATGAAGAGATGATGCATTTCCATATTTTTCTTTCAGAAATGGCATCATGGCTTTTATTACTTCACTTCTTACCCTTGTTGTAGCAGCATTATCAAAATAGATCATTTTAACACCTTATTTTTCTTATTTTGCACTTTTTCTTAACATGGTCCTCTATTATATCAAATATGTTTCCACGTTTTTTGATATCTGTGAGTATACTACTTGTAAGTGAATAGATGTTCAATTTACCTTGTTTTTCACTTTTGACAAATCCACACATCTTTAGATATGCCAAAGCATGTGATACTTTGCTCCTTTCTTCATTTAATTTCTTGCTTAGTTCAGTTACGCTCATGCTTTTTTTTCCAAGTATTTCTATGATACGTAAACGCAACGGACTAGACAATGCTCCAAAACATTTAGCATATTTTGCTTTTGTCATATGTGAAATAAAGTTCACATATTCTTTTAAAAGTATCCTTTTTTTAACAATACCAATGCAACTATATTTTATGGAACACAAAGACAATCTTAAAGAACTATATAAAAAATACAAGGTCTTGATTGATTGCAGATTAAACGATTTTAAGTCAAAATGGTTTGATGATGAAGCAATTTTCAGGGAACTAATTTTTTGTCTCCTAACACCGCAAAGCAAAGCTTTGAGCTGTGATGCTTGTGTTAAAGAACTTTTCAAAATAAAGCCATCAAAATGGACTTTTAGAAAAGTAGCAAAAATTTTGAGGGGAAAAACCAGGTTCTATAAACAAAAAGCCAAAAATGTTATTCTCGCAAGGAACCTATTTTATAAAGAAGGAAAATACACCATTAAGAAGATCCTAACCGAACAGAACATACAATCAGATAGACAAATAGCTAGAGAATGGCTTGTAAACAATGTACGAGGGCTAGGCATGAAAGAAGCAAGCCATTTTCTTAGAAACATTGGTTTCTTTGACAACATTGCTATAATTGACAGGCATATACTAAAGAATATGCTTGAGTACGGCATAATAAGCAAGGTTCCAAAAACTATAACTAAAAAGAATTATTTAGAGCTTGAAAACAAACTTAAGGAATTTAGTGCATCTGTTGGCATACCGCTATCGCATTTGGACCTACTGCTATGGGCAAAGGAAACAGGATATGTGTTCAAGTGATAAAAAACAGCTTTTTTGAGAGCCCTGATTATCAAAAAATAAAGATGGTTGGCAGCTTGTGGGATGCTCCATGCAAAAGCACAGCGCAATCCACACCCACGCGGGTCTTAACTTCCGGGTTCGGAATGAGACCGGGTGTTTCACCCGCTGTATGGCCGCCAACCTTAAAAATTATACTTAGAAATCTTTAAAAATATTCGGAATAGCAAACAATGTCAAAAAGACTTAACTATTTTTTTCCTTTTGATTTTTTGCTAGATACTGATTTTACAATCTTTGCTGCCTTATTTAAACCTTTCTGTAACAATTTCTCCGTTTTTGCACCAGCGCATATTATCTTGCCATTTTTAAAGAGCAAAAGTGTTAGCTTTGGATCATATATGCGCACTATAGCACCTGGAAATTGTTCTGGCTCATATTCAACATTGTCTAATGTCATTGCTGCTTTAAATAGATCTACATCTTGATTTAGGCTAGCCGTAGCAACTAAGTTAACTATTGTGTATTTTGCCTTTTTTAATGGCTTTATGCTTGGCTGAATTTCATGTATAAGCTTTGAAGCTTTTTTTATCCCAAGAGCAATTTCTTTTTCGCTAGCAGCCCCACTGCAAATAGTCTTGCCATTTTTGAACAACAGCATTGAAACCTTTGGCTCTTTGAGTTTTAGTATTGCTCCTGGAAATTGTTCGGGCTCGTACTCTATATCTGGACTAGCCATTGCAAGATTATATAAATCAAGAGTACCATTAAATGAAGCTGAAGCAACAAGATTTACAATTCTATACTTCATGATAATACACCTGTGATTATTAAAAGTGCGAAAGAAACATTTTTAAATCCTTTTTAAAACATAAGAAAGGGCACAAAAATTCTATCTTTAAATCTTTTATTTTTTAAAAAGGACGCTATTTTAAATAGTTTTCCTTGGAAGATATATTTTACTCTTAATGCAATTTTTGAGTAGAGGCAAGAATGGTGATTCGATGACTGGTAAAAGGTCTAGAGGACAAAGGTCTAAAACAAGACATAAGTTGGCGGCTCCAAAAGAGAAGCTTACAGTAACAAAAATACTTTCAAAACCGAATATTAACTCAACAGTTCAAATAAACATAAATAGCTCTTTTCATGAGGGCCTTCCACACCCAAGGTTTCAAGGGCTAAGCGGAAAGGTAATTGGTTATAGGGGTGATGCTGTTGAGGTTAAACTCAGGGATGGAAAAAAAGAGAAAATTGTTTTGGCGCATCCAGTGCATTTAAAGGTTTTGGAGGTAGATAAAAAATGATAGGCGAAAAACTTATTTCAAGAGAACCAGTGCCATTGTCAAAAGTTAAGAATCTTTTAGAAAAAAGAAAGCTCGATTCAGAGCTAAGCTACGAACAAGAGGAAGCCTTAAAATATGCTAAAATGTTTTCAAAAGTCACAAAAAAGCAGAGAGACAAAATAATGGAAGAGCTTATGAAGTTGGGTACTATCAAGAAGGAACTAGCGGTTAAAATAATAGACATACTACCACAAGAGATTGAAATAATGCGTTTGCTGCCAGACAAAAAAGACGAAATTAAAGAAGAAGATTTGGAAGCAGCACTTCAAATTGTAAAGAAATATGGTCCTAAAAGGAAGGAGAGTTGATGAACAACGAAAATATTTTTATGGAAGAATATGCCCTGGTGCTAGATTGCATATATAGGCCTAAGGCTAAATCTTCAGATTTGATGGCCCAAGTTTTGGGCAAAAAATACTTTACTCTTTTAGAAGTAATACCAGCTAGGCAATTAGAAACATTTGAAACCATCTATGTAGGCAAAGAAAAAAGAGATGCTATAGTATCAGTAAAAAAAAGAATAAGCTATGATGACCTAACAGGTTCTGCAAAAGCAGAACTTGAGGCAGCAATTGAGAAAATAGTTAACGAAGATAAAAAGAGATTCTTGGATTTTTACAACACCTCAGTGCCAATAAGCGTAAAGATGCACCAACTAGAGTTATTGCCGGGTATTGGAAAAAAGCACCTTAACCAAGTATTGACTGAAAGAGAAAAAAAACCATTCGATTCTTTTGAAGATATAGAAAAGCGCATTCCATTGTTACCTAACCCATTAAAGCTTATAGTCAAGCGCATTCTAACTGAGATCACAAACCCAAACGAGAAATATTACTTATTTGTAAGACCATATAAAAAGAAACGGTTTTAGCATATGAGCCTTTTGGCTGAATTAAATGACCTATTTGTAAAATACAGGATAAGACCTAAAAAAAAATTAGGTCAGCATTTTACAATAAGAGAAGAGGTTATAAAAGAACTTGTTGAGCTAGCAGAGTTAAAGTCTGATGACAAAGTTATAGAGATTGGTGCCGGAACCGGTTTTCTTACAAGAGAGCTTGCTTCGAAATGTATTGTTTATGCTGTTGAGTGTGATGAAGAACTGTGTGAATTGTTAAGAGAAGAATTGAAAGGGTTGAATGCCTTTATCCTATGTGGCGATTTTTTAAAGTTAAGCCTTCCAGAGTTTAACAAGATAGTTTCAATTCCACCATATGGAATAAGCAAAAAAATAATGCTTAAAATCCTAAAATATAATTTTGAATGCGCAATTATGGTATTTCAGGAAGAATTTGCGGAAAAGCTTACAGCATTGCCTGGATTTCCAAGCTACTCAGCTATAACAGTTTTTACGCAATACAAGGCAGACATTGAGCTCAAGGCCAAGGTAAGTGCATCTTCTTTTTTTCCAAAACCAAAATCAGATTCGGTTATAGTGAAAATAACTCCACTTAAAAAGAAGACATTTTTGGAGGACGAATCTCTTTTCTACAGGTTCGTTGCTGAGATCTTTAGGTATAGAAAAAAGAATCTTAGAAATGCTCTCATGTGTGGTGAAAGTTTCTTAATATCAAACTTTGGTTTAAACTATGAAAAGATAGAACGCTTGCTAAATGGTTTTGATCTTGATGAAAAAGTTGACTTAACCGAAGTACAAACCTTTTTAGAAATGTTTAAAACTATCTTTTATTCTTGTTCACAAAAACAAGTGCTAAAAAAAGTACGAAAGAAGCAATAACTAAGTTATTCTCTGGCAAGAGTGCCTTATAAGTCCTTTTAATTGCCACAGATCTGCTAACAAAGCAAGGGTCACACTTTGCATTTGCAGGATCTAGCATTACAACATCTATTCTATAAACACCAGCATTCCAAGTAGGTATACCAAATTGTTGCTGTGGGCCAATTTCGTAGGTGCCGGATTCTAATGCACTGCAAGATTGCGCTGGTGGATAATTCCCAGCTAGTTCTCCACCATCAGGCCCATAAATTCGCAGCTCAACTAAGTTGCTGTCAGGCACATAGCATCTAACCCTTATTGCTAAATTTTGATCATCATAAATATCCTCAACATAAACGCTTGCAATGCCTTGAGAAACCACAAGAATGGGTGTTGTAAAAAAAAGTAGAAAAATAATCAAAATTTTTTTTAAGTACATACTAAAGCCCACCATGTGTCAATACTCTTAGGACAAACCTTTTATTTAAATCTTACTCAATCTTCTTAATTATTATCCTTCCAAGTTCAATACCATTGTCCTGTGAAGCTTCTTTTACTGCTGCCATAAGTTTGCTCTTATTTTCGGCAAATATCTGATATAAAAGAGTTCCTTTTTTGACTCTGTCCCCAACCTCAACAGCTAAAAGAACACCAGCTTTCTTGTTGTATGGCGCACCAGCCGTTCTAGCTATGTTGGTAACTCTTCTTATGTCTATGTGAGATATTTCACCTTCTTTCTTTGATATAATATCTGCCTTATAGTCTGCGTATTCAATATCGTTTGATCTAAAAATGGAACCATTTTGTGCTTTTATTATTTCCTTCATTTTTCTTAAAGCCTTTCCTGAACGTAGAATTTTCTTTGCAAGGTCTGTTCCTTTGCCTTTCTTTGCCTTTCCTGTCATTTCAAGCAGTACGCCTGCTAGCTCACAACTCTTTTGTGCAAGATTGTCAAAACGCTTGCCTTCCAAAATCTCCAATGCGTGTTTTGCTTCCAATGCTGGACCAAATGCTGGGCCACCGGGTTGGCTACCGTCAGTAATAACTGCTTCAATGTGCATACCAAGCCTTCTTCCAACTTCAATAAACCTACCGGCCATTATTTCTGCATCTGCTTTGCTTTCAATCTTCAGTCCTTTTCCAATTGGGATATCTATTACAACATATTGTGAGCCTACTGAGGCCTTCTTTGCAAGAACACTTGCTATTATTTGACCTTGTGGATTCAGGGAAAGAGGATACTCTATCTTTATTATTTTTTCATCTACTGGTGCAAGGTTTAGTGCTCCACCCCAGGCAATTATCCCCCCAACTTTTTTGGTTATCTCCTTTATTTCCTTATCAGACAAACACACGTTTGCAAGAACTTCCATGGCATCAGCAGTGCCAGCAGCAGATGTTATCGAACGCGATGAAGTTTTTGGAATATACAATCCAGCAGCTGCAACTATTGGAACTATTATCATGGTTGCCCTGCCATTGGTACCTCCAATCGAGTGTTTATCTACAATTGGACCAAAACCAAATTTTATTCTTTTGCCATTTTCAATTATCGCTTTCGTTACTGCTATTGTTTCATCCATGTTGTAGCCATTTATATAAACAGCGCTTATAAAAGCTCCTGCTTCAATATCACTTATCTTGTTTTGATCAATGTCTTTTATTATTTGTTTTATCTCCGCTTCAGTTAAGTTTGCACCGAGAACCTTTTTCTTTATATAATCCACACTTTTAGGTCTTTCTGCAGGTTTCACCAACAATGTTTCGTTTTCAGTAACTTTCAGCTCTTCCCACAGTTCTTCAAATAAACCAATCTCATTCCTATTAACAAAGCTTCTTGCAATATCTACTATCGCTATACAGCGCTTCCTTTTTTTGGGATTGATGATTTCCAGCCTGTCTAGAGGCATTATACCTAACTCCCTTGCTGTTTCAGAATTTACTATTGCAACAGGTTTTCCAGCAATTATTGGGAGAAGTCTCGCGTTCAAGTTTAGTGCATAACCATCCATAAAACTCACTGCCTTTTGCTGCCTTTTGAGATTATTATATAGGTAAACGTTCTTTAAAAATATGTAAGTTTTTTCTTTAAACTAAACTTTTATTAAATAAAGGTGGATTATTGCTGTCCATTGTTGTTAGCTCCATTTTTTAACTGCAACTTTCAGTTCGTTGTATTTTTTTGCGAATTCTTCAAGTGGGATACCCTCAAGTGCCGCCTCTAGGGCTTGCCTACATGCTTTTGCTCCGGCTTTTGTGCCAAGAGGATGTGCATGTATGCCGCCACCAAATTGCATTATTATATCATTCCCAAATATTTCTAAAAGCTTAGGAATCATTACCGGATGTAAACCTCCTGAAGCAACTGGAAACACTGGCTTGATATCTTGCCAGTCCTGTTCCAGCACATTTGAGTTGTAATCCTCTTTCACATGCTTAAGCACACATTCATCTCTAACACATAAAACTTCTGGCTTTTCACCATGCATTTTCCCAACGACTGTGCCAACATGCAGCTGATCAAGGCCTATCAACCTTGTCAACTTCGCAATCATGAGCATGCTTAAGCCATGCTTCTTGTTTCTAGTGAGCGCAGAATGCATGCACCTATGTGCATGAATTATCAGCCCAAGGTCTTCATTTGCTTCTCTTAGCGTTTGTAGTGCTGTCCATCCAACAGGTATTATATCTATCATTATGTAGTTGCTTCCAAGCTTTTTTGCAAGCTTTGCCCTCCTTATCATCTCCTCACATGTCGGTGCTGTTACATTGCACATATATTCCTTGCGCTCGCCTGTCTCCCTTTCAGCTTTCTCTCTAGCTTTTAAAGTCAGCTTGACTCTTTTCTCAAAAGGATTGAACCTCTGGCTTGTAAGATTTTCATCGTCTTTTACAACATCGCAGCCGCCGAGCCAGGCCTCGTAAGCAACCTTGGCATGCTGCTCACTTGTTAGCCCAACCTTTGGCTTTACTATGGTGCCAACAAGAGGCCTTTTCTTTACTTTGAGCGCTTTTCTTACACCATTAAGCCCAAATTTCGGACCTCTAAATGTTTTCAACATGCTGCTTGGTATTGTAACATCTTGCAATCTCAGGTTTTCCAAAAGCTTCATGCTGTAAATGTTCCCAGCTATGCTGCTCAAAAGCTGAGGTACAGAACCATATTCAAAAATTTCTGGGTTGTACGCAACCTTTATTGTGCTTTTCTTTTTATCTATGAGGAAAACATGTGGTTTAAGCCTTTTTGCAATCTTTGGCGAAAGCGTAAGTATGTCTGACCACGTATCTATTGAGCTTTCACCAGCAAGATGTGTGGCTGCTTCTTCTAAGCTAATGCCTTTTGCAGGCTCAAGGTAATATTCGCAAACAAGATCCTTTTTTGTTGGCCTATAACTCAAATCAACATATTCTTTTCTCATAACAACACCCGTGCTTTTGTATCAATCTACTTCTTTCTCTTTTAAATATTTATTCTTTCTTTTCAGCTAAAATTTTTGATACCTGTAAGCAAGAGAAAACAGGCCCGCTTTTGCATAAAAGTTTTCCATTGCATATGCAAGATCCGCAAATCCCAACAGCGCATTTCATCTTTCTCTCAAGCGAAAACTCAGCTCTGATATTGGCCTCTCTGCAAAAATTGCTGACTTCAGCCATAAATGGCTCAGGACCACAGCAATAAATATAATCATATATTTTTGAATCAACAAGCTCCTTCAATGCTTCGATTGTTTTAACGCATTTATTTTCCTCTATTATTGCAATAACCTTTGCATTTTTCTTAATCCGCTCCAAAAAAACCATGCTTTCGCATTTTTTTGCAGAGTATATAACATCAACATCTGCTTTTGTGGCTTTCAAAGATTCTATTAGATTGACTAGGGCTGCTATGCCTATGCCGCCAGCAACGACTAATGCTTTTTTCACCCCTTTGGTATTGAACCCATTCCCATAAGGTCCGCGGACTCCAACATATGAGCCTTCATCAATAGTAAAAAGTTTCCTTGTGAAAGTTCCCCTCCTTTTTACAGCCAACTCTACTACTCTGCCAGTTTTTGTTGGGCTAAAAGGTCTTTCTCCAACATTTGGAATCCAAAGCATTACAAACTGGCCAGGCTTTGCTTTCAATTGTTTCTCAAGTACAATCTCAAAAACAGCAATGTCTTCACAAATTATTGTTTTTTTAATCAATCGACCTTCAATCATTTTGTTGTTCTCAAACTCTCTCATGTGCAACCCCAATTAGCTCTGAAATGTTTTTGTAGTTGTGCTTTTTCATCCAGCGTGCAACTTCATTTGAGCATTTCTTGAAAACAGAAGGGCCTCTTTGTAATACCCCAGTGGCTATGCCAACTGCACTTGCACCAGCCATCAAGTATTCAATCACATGTTCTCCTCGTGATATGCCGCCAACTCCAATTATTGGAATCTTTATTGTTTCGTAGAGCTCATAAACTGCTTTTATTACCATGGGCCTTATTGCGGGACCAGATACACCGCCTTTTTTGAAAGATAGCACAGGGCTTCTAGCATTTATATCAATTATCATCCCAGGAAGCGTGTTTGAGCACACAATTGCATCAGCACCAGCTTTTTGTGCACAAAGCGAAACCTCTGCAAAATTTGGAAGGCCTGCATTTATTTTCAAGAAAATTGGTTTTTTTGTCTTTTTCCTGCATTTTTTTATAACCTTCTCAACAAACCTGCGCTCGTTTTGCCCAGAAAGCAATCCATGCCCTGGTGTGTGCGGGCATGAAACAGGTAGCTCAAAGGCCTTAAAGTCAATCTTATCAAGCTCTTTTACTAGATTTGCAAATTCTTCAGGGCTTCCAGCAGTGCAGCTACCGAAAACAGGAACTTTAAAGCAACTTAAATCTGAGAATTCTTGTTTTGCTTTGCAAAGCCCGATGTTGTTATATCCAAATGCGTTTAGCATGCCACACTCAAAAAAAGCAACATTTGGAGTTTCATGGCCTTCTCTTGGCTCAAGTGTTATGCTTTTTATTGTCAAAGCCGCAGCACCACCTTTTTGTGCAATCATAAGTGTTTCTTTGTTAAGCCCAAGTACTCCTGATGCTAAAACTATGGGATTTTTCAGCTCTATGCCACAAAGCTCTGTTTTTAAAATCTCAACCACATCTTTCACCAAAAGCAATTTCTTTGTTCAAATCTTTAAGTGCTTTTACGGCAGCTCCGCCATAGTCATCAGTGCAGTATTTTTCGTATGCGTAATTAAGCGAAGCTGAAGCATTTATGCGTACAATTCTTAAGTCGTATCCAGCTTCATGCAGAGCAACAACAACCTCTTTTGCCGAGCCGCCTTGTGAACCAATGCCAGGTATTAAAAGTGGCACCTCGCAAGTTTTCTTGTAAACTGATACAATTTCTTTCAGCTCAGCAACTGATGTAGCACCAACAATAGCTCCAAAATTATTTCTGGAATTTCTGCTCCACTGCGCAATTTTCTCTGCAGTTACTATGTAAAAAGGCGAGCCATTGCACAAGATGTTTTGGAACTCCTTTGCGCTTTCATTAGAGCTTCTGTTCAGTGCGTAAACACCATAGCCATTCTTGCAATACTCTAAAAAAGGCTGTACTGAATCTGTGCCAAAATAAGGCAGTATTGTGCAGGCATCGGCTTCAAAAAATTCAAATATCTCCTTTGCATAAGCTGCGCTTGTCTTTCCTATGTCTGCACGCTTTACATCAAGTATAACAGGAAGGCCTGTTCTTTTACAAATGCTAATTACCTTTTTAAGCGCGCGAAGTCCCGCGAAGCCATACTGCGCATAGAACGCATAGTTTGGCTTAAAAGCCGAAGGCATACATTTCTCAGATTTGCAGGCAGATATGATTTCAGAGTAAAACTTAACTATCTTGTGCTCTACGCTTTTTCCTTTTAAGGGAATCTTTTCAATTACTGGATCAA
>JAWANJ010000012.1:0-6673 GCA_038895395.1 Candidatus Iainarchaeum sp. | reverse complement strand
GCCCCATGCAAACTATGCTTTTGTTTCGCTCAGAAGAATCCTTTAGAAAGCTTAAGAAATCTCTTTGCAAAATGCTCACCCCTCGAACCCAAACCTTTTTGCCCAATTTTCAGGATCCTTGTTCCATTCCTTTGCAATATTCAGCTCAGTCTCGCTTATATAACCTTTCTCTTGTGCAACTTTCACCAATGTGCTGAATGTTGTTAGCGGATGTAAAGAAACGCCAGCGTTTGCAAACGCTTCAGATGCCTTTTTCATCTCGTAAGTAAATATTGCAACGCAGTCATTTGCAACAAAGCCAGCATTTCTAAGAGTATCTATTGTAGCTATTGCACTGCCACCGGTGCTTATTAGATCTTCAATGTTCAAGGCAACAGCGCCCTGCTTTATAAGGCCTTCAACCTGGTTTTCTTTGCCATGGTCTTTTCTGTCACTGCGCACATAGACCATTGGTTTTCCTAGCAGTTCTGCAAGCCATGCTGCGTGCGGTATTGCTGCTGTTGCTGTGCCAGAAACAAACTCAAAGTCTATTTTCTTTTCATCGATAAGTTCCTTCATAGCTAATATTATTTTCTTTCTCTCTTTTGGGTAGCCCATTAGCAACCTATTGTCAGTGTATATTGGCGAGAGTATTCCAGAAGCATATCTAAAAGGCTTTTTGGGTCTTAGTGTAACAGCGCCAATCTTAAGCAGCAATTCAGCTACTTTTTCACTTTTCATTTAATCACCCCCAAATCCACAAAAAACGTCAAAACCTTTTACAGAATCAACAATCGAGCCGTGGTCATAGCAAAGAGTGCCACGCAATATTGTTTTTTCTACAGTGCCTTTAACAAGCCTACCTTCAAAAGCACTCCAGCCACACTTTGTGAAAAGATCTGAGCTTTTAATTCTTTGAGTCTTCTTCAGGTTCACAATGCAAAAATCAGCATCTTTGCCTAGAGCTATGGTGCCTTTATTTTTTATTTCAAATATCTTTGCAGGGTTTTCACAACAGCATTCAATTATTCTCTTTAGCGAAATAAGTCCTTTGTTGTAGGTATCAAGCAGCAACGGAAGCATGGTTTCTATGCCGGGCATTCCGGATGGTGCTTGTTCGTAGGACAAACTTTTTTCCTGCAAAGTGTGAGGTGCGTGATCTGACTCTATAACTTTTATTGTACCTGAATTTAAGGCATTTAGTAAGGCCTTGCGATCAGCACTTGTTTTTATTGAAGGGTTTACCTTTGCTTTGTTTCCAAGTTTTGCTACTTCTCTGTTTGTTAGAAACAGATGGTGTGGTGTTACACCGCATGTTGCTTTTTTTAACTTCAAAATTGGAAGCAACTTTTGCAATCCAAGTTTGCTTGATATATGGCATATATGAAAAAACGCACCTGTTTCTTTGCCAAGAAAAATTGCTTTCTCTATAGCAACAGCTTCACTTAAATCACTTCTTATTTTGTGGTGATGAAATATACTCGGCTTTTCAATTTTCATATAAGAATCTACAATTAATTTTTCATCTTCAGCATGAATGGCAATAACCTTTTTACTTTTAGCAGCAACTTCAAAAGCCTTTCTTTGAGCATCTTTGCTTATGAGAAGTTCTTTTGGGGCTGAAGACATATAAAGTTTTATGCCAGCTATTTTGTCCTTTAGATTTGTTTCAAAATTTTCAATTTTATTTGAAGCACCAAGATAAAGACCATAGTCCACAAAAGCACTTTTCTTTATGATCTCTTTTTTCCTTTCTAGCGTTTCGCTGTCAATTATTGCTGGGGCATTATTTGGCATGTCAAGAACACAGGTTACACCGCCATGTAAAGCTGCCGCGCTTCCACTTTTCCAATCTTCTTTATGTTCTGCGCCAGGTACTCTAAAATGTACGTGTACATCAATTAGCCCAGGTAGCACAAAAAATCCTTTGCAGTCTATTGTTTTTCCATCTAAAATTTTTTTACCAATTTTTACTATTTTTCCATCTTTGACTCCAATATCTACGCTTCTAATCTTGCCTCCATAAAAAGTTTTGCAATTCTGCAATATTAAGTCCATTCTATACCCTTAACCTGGTGATGTACTCTTCTCGGGTCATTGTTTTTTCACAATAATAGCACCTGGCTTTTCCGTCCGGTTGTATGTAAAAAATTGTCTCAACATTTTCTGCATTGGTTATGCACTTGGGGTTTATACAGTTCATAAGTCCAACTACTTTTTTTGGTAACTCTAGGTGGGTCTTTAGCACAACTTCATTTTTTTCTATTAAGTTAAGTGTTGCTCCTGGCGCAATTAGTGAAATCTTTGCTATCTGTTCATTAGTGAGGGTTTTATTTTCTACAAAAACAAGATCCTTCCTACCAAGCTTTTTGCTTGGAACATTTATCGCTACTGTCACTGCATGTTCTGTAGATCCTATTATTCTTAATATGTGCAGCGCAGTGCCTACTGGCAAATGGTCTATTGTTGTACCTTTTTCAATTGGTTTTATATAAAGCCCATCTTTTGTTTTCTTCACCATTTTTTCACATCCTTAAGCAGATACAACAAAGCTTCTCTTACAAATACACCATTTTTTGCTTGTTCAAAATAAAGCGCGTACTGTGTAGAATCTATCTCTGTGCTGAGTTCATCAACTCTGGGCAGTGGGTGCATTACTTTTAACGTTGGCTTGGCACTTGACAAATCTTTTTTTGTTATGCCATACTTTCCTTTAACCTTTTCATACTCAACAGGATCAGCAAATCTTTCTTTTTGTATTCTTGTAACATAAAGCACATCAAGTTTTCCTATACAACCATCCAGATCTTTTGTTTCTATATACTCTATCTTGCCTTCAACGAAGCTCTTTATATAATCAGGCATAGCCAAAGTTTCTGGAGAGATAAGCACAAGCTTAACATCCTTAAAAAGGGTTAATGTTTGTGCCAAGCTGTGTACAGTTCGACCGTATCTTAGATCACCAAAAAGCCCTATTGTTAAGCCATCAATAGTTCCAAAAACCTTTCTTATAGTGTATAGATCCAGAAGTGTTTGCGTTGGGTGCTGGTTTGAACCATCACCCGCGTTGATCACAGGTTTTTTACTTACATCAGCGGCTAGTCTTGCAGCACCTTCTAAAAAGTGTCTCATTACTATAAAATCAGCATAATCCGATACAATTCGTATGGTGTCACTTAGCGATTCCCCTTTTTTTGTACTAGATACGTTAGCATCAGCAAAGCCAATTACACTTGCTCCTAAGTTTTGTGCAGCCGTCTCAAAACTAAGCCTAGTTCTTGTGCTTGGTTCAAAGAAAAGCGTAGCAACTGTTTTATTTCTAAGAAGCTCTTGCTTTTTTTCTCTTGGTGTGTTTTCTAGAACTTGTGCTGTGTCCAAAACAGCTTCGATGTCTGACCTAGAAAAGTCCAAAGTACTAACAATGTCAGAAAGAGAAAATTTGGATTTTTGAAGCCCTATTTTAGGTTTTTTGGTTCTTTTTTTAGAAACCACCAAACCCGCTACAGTATAGACAACAAAATTTATTTAAACCTTTCTTCAACTTTCTATATTTTTTCTACATTATTACAAAAACCTGTAGATTTAACAACAATAGCTTTTTATAGTTCCTCAAATAAAAAATATATCATAAACTGCTGATGCGGTGTGCTTAATTTTAAGTTAATAATTCTTCTTTAAGGTGGTGGGTCTTTTATTTTTTTGGCCATTGTTTAGTTTTTGGCGATATTATGGAGATCCTAAAAAAAATTAAACAGATAGAGGCAGAAGGTGCGGCTCTTATAGCCGAGGCTGAGGCCAAATGTGAGCAAAAGCTGAAAGAAGCAAGGGCCGAAGCAGAGCAAATACTTGTTCGTGCAAAAGAAGAAGCAGAAAAAGAATATAACAAGATAGTTGAGGTGGGGAAAAACAAAGGAAAGGCTGAAGCTGAAAGGATAAAAGCTGATTCAGAAAAAAAGAAAGCTGAAATTGAAAGGAAAATTATTGAAAAAAGAGCTGTTTTGATAAACATAGTCAAAAAGGGGTTGTTTGATGTTTAAGCCTTGTAAGATGGAAAAATTTTCTGTTCTGCTTCTAAATTCAGATGTTCAAACAGTATTGGACACCTTTATAGAGGAAGAACTAATTGAATTTAGAAAAGTTGATGCTGAAAAAAAAGGCCTATTAGTTTTCGATATTTCTGAAAGGGAAAAGTTTGCTAATTTCAACCTTACACGTACGAGAAAAGTGTTGAATTTCTTAAAAGCACACGAAAAAGAGCCATCCATAAAAGAGAAGATCAAATCCTTTTTATCAACTGAAAAAATAGAAAAAGAAAGATATCTGAGCTTCAGTGAGCTTAAAGCAGAAGTTAACAAATTTTTAGAACCTTTGGTTTCAGAAGTGGAAAAAATGGAATCAAAGTTAAAGGATATAGATGAAAAGGTCTTGGAACTATCTGAAGAAAAAGAAATAATGAAAGCCATAGCAGATCTTGGTGTGCACCCAAGCATGATATCCAGGTATGGTAGTTTTGAAACATTGGTTGGCCAAATCGCCCCTGAATTTGAGGATGAACTTGTTGCAATTGTGGATAAAGAAAGGGATGCAAGAATTCTAAAAATTGTTGGTGAAGAACGAAGGACTGTTTTGCTTCTCGTATCTATGGAATCTTATGATGCGCTACTGAGCAAGTTAAAAAAGATTGGTTTTGAGCAGCTAATAATACCTGCAACAAAAAATAAGCCAAAGAGCTTTATAAAAAAAATTGACAGAGAGATAAAAAAGCTAAATGATGAGAAAAAAAATATACTGGAAAAATGCAAAAGTTTGAACACAAAAGTTTCAAAGAAACTCTTGGCTCTTCAAGAGCTTCTCGAAATAGAAAAGGTTAAAGGTAAAGCATTTCAGCTGTTTGGTCGTACAGAGAAAACTACTGTTTTTGAAGTCTTTGTACCAAGTGATCTTGAAAATAAGTTTAAAGAAAAGCTTGTAACTGCAACTAAAGGAAAGTGCTATTTTGAAAGGGAGCTATTTTCGAACGAAGAAGTGCCAGTAAAACTCTCTAACAAGGGTTATTTTAAAAACTATGAATTCTTGTTAAAACTTTATGGCTTGCCAGAGTACAATTCAATAGATCCAACGTTTTTTATCGCAATACTTTACCCCTTATTTTTTGGAATAGCCTTTTCTGATGTTGGTTACGGACTGATTTTTTTATTGGCAGCAGTTTTCCTAAGGCTTACATGGGGAAAAAAAGATCAAAACATTAAACAGATGATAAACATTCTAATTCACGGTGCAATAGCAACAATATTTTTTGGTTTTGTTTTTGGTGGCTTTTTTGGTGACCTTGGTGGCGAAAGCATGAAAAAGTTAGCTCTGGTAGACCCTTTTGGTAGGACAAGTACTGGACAAAGCTATGCACTACTTTTCCTTGCTTCTATGTGGGCTATAGGGCTTTTGCATCTTAATTTGGCCATATTGCTTGGTTTTTTAGAGGACTTAAGAAAAAAAGAATACAAGATGGCACTAACCGATAAGTTTGTTTACTTTTTGCTCGAAATAGGCTTGGCACTTTATTCAGCTAGCTTTTTATTCCCAACAGTAAGTTCTCTGCAGTTCGCAGGTTTAACACTTTTGTCGATAACACTTATTTTGCTTTTTATTTCGGGAGGCCCACTGGGTTTTATGAAAATAACAGGCTTTTTGGGAAATGTGCTATCTTATTCTAGGCTTATGGTTTTGAGCATATCCACATTTGCAATTGCTATGTCAATAAATCTGCTGGCTGAACTCTTGTTTGTTGTGCCACTAGTGGGAGTTATACTTGGTGCCATTGTACTTGTTTTTGGTCACTTAGCAAATCTTGTGTTTAATGTACTCGCATCTTTTATACATCCGTTAAGACTTCATTTTGTGGAATTTTTTTCATTTTTTTATTCTGGCAAAGGTCGTGAGTTTAAGCCATTTTACTTTCAAAGAATATTCACAGAAAAAAAGGGGGTGTAGAAAATGGTTGATGCTACAGCTATGAACGCATTGGGTCTGATGATGATTGGAGCAGGCCTTGCAGTAGGAATTGCAGCAGCGGGTTCTGCTATAGGTCAAGGAATAACAGCAGCTGCTGCTGCCGGTGGTGTTGCAGAGAAGGACTACAGCTTCGGAAAAATGCTAGTGCTTAGCGCTCTAACAGAGACACAAGCAATTTATGGTTTTGTCATTGCAATACTAGTCATATTCGTGGTAGCTTCGGGTGCAGGTTTCTTTTAAATCCAAAAATTTTCAGAGTGACTTAAAATGCAAAAAATAATTGAGAAGATTAGGGGAGATGCTAAAAAGAAAGCAGATGCTATACTTAAGGCGTGCGAAAAAGATGCTAGCTTAATAAGGGAGCAAGCGATAGAAAAAGCAAAGGAGATACTGAATAGCAAAAGAGAACTAGCAAAAAGAGACGCTTTAATTGAAGAAAGACGTGAGATTGCAAAAGCAGTGCTTTTAACGAAAAAGGAGCGTGCGGCATTTTTAGACAGCAAACTCGAAGAGATACTGGGTTATGTCAAAGATAACCTTGAAACTATTAGAAAAGAGAAAGAATTCCAACCAAAACTAAAGGAAATGCTGCTGGCGGCCATAAAGGAAATTCCAACAGACAAGCCTGTTATAGAGTGCTCTAAGGAAGACTATGATTTTGTTGCTAAGACCTTAAATAGCAAAA
>JAWANJ010000011.1:0-23216 GCA_038895395.1 Candidatus Iainarchaeum sp. | reverse complement strand
CATAGAACTGATGGCGAGAGCAGCTGGCTTGATGCACGATCATAAATACCTAAGCAAATTGTATGGAATACAAGCAGACATCTTGAACTTGAAGATAATTTTTAGGTGTTACCGGGATAAGATAGGCTCCGAACAGGCAAGATCATTTATACTTAAGAATGGTTACTATTTGACTGATGAAAAGATATCTCAACTTTTAGATGCTGCAGATATATCTTCTTTAATAAGTGCCTTGGATGGCACACCTTACCAAGAAATCCTTAGCGAAAAGCTACGCTCTTTTGATAGAACGGGTTCGTTAAATTTGGTTGAAATAGCTCTAGATGAATTTTGGGCAAGCAATGTCAAGTCATACTATTTGCAGCAACCCTTTGGTTTAACACCAATAGCCTGCTATCTTTCACTCAAAGAAATCGAAATAACTAACATAAGGGCAATATTAAATTGCATAAAACTGGGCTTGCCAAAGGAAAAAATCAGAGAGCTGCTGGTGGGATTATAATATGGGATTGGCTAAAAATGAAGACAAAAAATTTAAAAATACCGATGGCATAGCAGTGCTTGGGGAAAAAACAACTGTGTTAGGTATGAAACTGGCAGGTATAAAAAAAGCATATGTTGCAAAGGAAGATAAACAGGCTTTATTAGAACAGTTTAATGAAATAGCCTCTAGTGAGGATGTTAAACTTATAATAGTCGACTGTTCTTGTTCTAAAATAAAAAATGAATTGCTGAGCTTCATTGAGACTAACAGAAAACCAGTTATAATAGAAATTCCATGCTGGAAAGACAAAACCGGCTCCTATATATTCAACTCTGCAATACTTAAAGTTTCTGGTATAAAACAGAGGTGAAATTTATGGCTCAACCTGAAATATCAAGAATAGCTGGACCCGTTGTAGAAGCAAAAAATATAAGGGGTGCTAAAATAGGTGAAGTTGTTAGAGTGGGAAATGAAAAGCTTTTTGGTGAAATAATACGATTATATCGCGATTTAGCGACAATCCAAGTTTATGAAGACACAGCAGGACTTATGGCTGGCGAGCCAGTAGAGCTTACCGGAAAGCCATTAAGTCTTGAACTTGGGCCAGGCTTGCTTGGCAGTATCTATGATGGTGTTCAAAGGCCGCTAGAAGTTATTAGAGAAAAAACAGGTAATTTTATTGCAAGAGGTGTATCTGCGTATGCTTTAGATAGAACAAAAAAATGGCATTTCAAACCTATTGTAAAAAATGGTGAATTAGTTAAAGGTGGCCAGGTTTTGGGTACAGTACAAGAAACTGAAGCCATAACACACAGAATATTAGTTCCACCAAATATTTGTGGAAAAATTTCTGGGATTCGAGAAGGTGATTTTTCAGTAGATGATATTATTTGCAATGTTGACAATCATGAAATAAAACTTATGCACGAATGGCCTGCAAAGAAACAGAGACCTTATCTGGAGAAACTGCCACCTTCTGATATGTTAGTTACTGGGCAAAGAGTCATTGATTTTCTGTTTCCTGTGACTAAGGGTGGCACCGCTAGTATTCCAGGACCGTTTGGTTCGGGAAAAACCGTTATGCAACACCAGCTTGCAAAGTGGGCCGATGCTGATATAATTGTCTATGTTGGTTGTGGTGAAAGAGGTAATGAAATGACTGATGTGCTTACTGAATTTCCAAAACTTGAAGATCCTAGAACTGGAAAACCCCTTATGAATAGAACTGTTCTAATAGCAAATACTTCTAATATGCCTGTTGCTGCCAGGGAAGCTTCAATATATACAGGCATAACGATCGCAGAATATTACCGTGATCAGGGTTATGATGTAGCACTAATGGCTGATTCAACTTCTAGATGGGCAGAAGCTCTTAGAGAAATATCATCTAGACTTGAAGAAATGCCTGGTGAAGAAGGTTATCCTGCTTATTTGAGCACAAGAATAGCTGAATTTTATGAGAGAGCCGGTAAGGTTAAAACATTAAACGGTGATATAGGTTCAGTTAGTGCAATAGGCGCAGTTTCTCCACCTGGTGGAGACTTTTCTGAACCAGTAACTCAAAATACTCTACGCATAACAAAGGTATTTTGGGCTCTTGATTCGGCTCTAAGTGAAAGAAGACATTTTCCAGCAATAAATTGGCTTTCTTCATACTCACTGTATGTTGAAGAGATAAGCAAATGGGCTGAAAAAAATGTATCAAAACATTGGCCTATAGCTAGAGAAAAAGTAATGGCAATCTTGCAAAAAGAAGCTCAGCTCCTTGAGATAGTGCAGATAATAGGACCAGATGCGTTGCCCCAGAGGGAGCGAATACTACTTGAGATTGCAAGAATGATTAGGGAAGATTTCTTGCAGCAGAATGCATATAACGAAGTCGATACCTATTGTCCATTGCATAAGCAGCTTGGTATGGTTGAAGCAATACTTTTGTTTGAAGAGAAAGCAATGTCACTTGAATCTCCAAATGTTGAGGAAATAAACAAGCTTGACTCTGTACAGAGAATATCAAGACTTAAGTTTATACCTGATGATAAATTTGACTCAGAATTGAAATCTTTAAAACAACAGATTGTAAAAGAGTTCGAAGAGCTTAAGTTAAGGGAGGTTAAATCTAAGCAAAAGAGGTGAGATAATGATCAAAGAGTACAAAACAATAGAAAGTGTGTCAGGCCCACTAATATTTGTAAGAAACACAAAAAATGTAAGATATCAAGAAATTGTTGAGATAAAACTTCCAGATTCTTCTATAAAGCATGGTCAAGTGCTCGAGGTTTCTGAGGATGTTGCTGTTGTGCAAGTGTTTGAGGGTACTTCAGGCATAGATACAAAAAATTCAAGTGTTAAGTTTTTAGGTGATACCCTCAAGCTTCGTGTTGGCATTGAAATGCTTGGTCGAATCTTCAATGGAATGGGCAAGCCGATAGATGGTGGCCCTGAAATAATTGGGGAGAAAGAACTTGATGTAAACGGTTTTCCTATAAACCCAACAAGCAGAGAAAATCCAAGCGATTTCATCCAGACTGGCATAAGTGTTATAGATGGGATGAACACACTAGTTCGTGGACAAAAGTTGCCAATATTTTCTGGTGCAGGACTACCTCATAACAAGCTTGCTGCTCAAATTGTAAGACAAGCTAAAGTGCTGGGCGAAGATGAAAAATTTGCCATAGTTTTTGGTGCTATGGGTGTCACTCATGAGGAAGCCAATTTTTTCAAAGAAGAGTTCGAAAAGACTGGTGCTTTGGAAAGGGTTGTCCTTTTTTTAAACTTCGCAGATGACCCTGCAATAGAAAGGCTTGTTACACCAAGAGTAGCTTTAACTACTGCAGAATTCTTGGCATTTGAAAAGGGAATGCATGTGCTTGTTATTTTGTCCGATATGTCAAATTACTGTGAAGCTTTAAGAGAGATAAGTTCAGCGAGAGAGGAAGTACCGGGCCGAAGAGGCTATCCTGGTTACATGTATACTGACTTAGCATCAATTTACGAAAGAGCTGGGCGAATAAAAGGGCTTACAGGTTCTATAACTCAATTGCCAATATTGACAATGCCTGATGATGATAAAACACATCCAATTCCTGACAATACTGGCTACATAACAGAAGGGCAAATAGTATTGAGCAGAACCCTGCACAGACAGAATATTTATCCACCCATAGATCCAAGGCCATCGCTAAGCAGACTGATGTCCAAAGGAATAGGTAAAGGCAAAACAAGAGAAGATCACGCAGACGTTTCTAATCAACTGTATGCCGCATATGCTGAAGGAATGGACAAAAAAGATTTGGTTGCTGTTGTTGGTGAAGAAGCTTTAACTGAAAGGGATAAAAAATTTTTAGAATTCGCAGAAAGATTTGAAAAGGAGTTTATAGCACAAGATTACAATGAAAATCGCTCTATAGAAGAAACGCTTAACATAGCATGGAATTTATTCAAAATAATTCCTGAAAAAGAGCTTAAAAGACTGAATCCAAAATATATTGAAAAATACTTGCATGGTAAAAACAAAAACGAAAACTTGTACAAAAAGAAAGATCAAAAAAATTAAAATAAAAATAAGCCAGGCTTGTGGTCAAATGATTTGGAATGTCCATCCAACAAGAATGGAACTTTTAAAAGCAAGAAAGAGGATAGAACTTGCTAAAAAGGGTCATAAACTTCTAAAGGAAAAAAGGGATGCGCTGTTTAGCGAGTTCTATAAAGAGATAAATGTTTCGAAGCGTTTACGTTATGAAATAGATGACCTTCTAATCAAATCTTTCGAATCTCTTGCCTTAGCACAAGCCAAAATTGGTGTTTTAAATATAGAGACCTTTGCTGAAGATTCTTCAAAAAGCTCTAATATTGCATTAGAAGTTGGTGAAAGAAATATAATGGGGGCTAAAGTTCCAACCTTAAAGGCAAGCGGTATTTCAAGAAACCTTTTAAGTCGTGGCTACTCAATCGTTGGTTCTAATGCTCTAGTGGATGAAGCAGCTAGTTCTTTTGAAGCAGTCCTTGAAAAATTGATATCTCTTGCAGAAAAAGAAGCGTCTGTTGTGAGGTTATCTTTTGAGATTGCACGCACAAAGAGAAAAGTCAATTCTCTTGAAAAGGTTATAATTCCCAGGCTAGAACAAACAAAAAAATATATTGAGCAGAGACTAGAAGAAAGAGAAAGAGAGGCCTTTTACTCCATGAAAAAAATAAAAGCAAAAAAAGAAAACAAAAGAAAATAGCTTGTTTTATCTTTCAAGTAAAAGATGGCTTAAATAGTATTATAATTTTTTTTATAAATTTAATAAAGTATGAAGCCAAACTATCTAGCAATAAAAGATTTTATTGATAGAAATTTCAAGCATTTCAATGCATATGCCCTCAAAGCCGCTGCTGAAGCTTATGTAAAACATCTTAAAAATGGTGGAAAAATTTTGCTTGCAATGGCGGGCGCTATGAGCACAGCAGAGCTTGGAATAAGCCTTGCGGAGATGATAAGAAAAGATAAGGTTCATGCAATTTCTTGTACCGGAGCTAATCTTGAAGAAGACATTTTTAATCTTGTGGCCCATGACCATTACGAGCACATCCCCAACTATAGGCAGCTTTCTCCAAAAGATGAAGAGGCCCTATATAAGAGACATCTAAATAGGGTGACTGACACATGTATTCCAGAAGAGGAAGCAATTCGTAGAATTGAAAAAGCAATTGTTTCAGAGTGGAAGGAGGCAGAACTAAAAGGGCAAAGGTTGTTTCCTCACGAATTTTTTTACAGGATCATAGAAAAAGGCAAAATCAAGAAATACTATCAGATAGATCCCAAAGATAGTTGGGTTTTGGCAGCATGCAAAAAGAAAATTCCGCTATTTGTGCCAGGCTGGGAAGACTCCACAATTGGGAACATATTTGCTGCACATTGCATAGCCGGTGACATAAAAAATCCAGGTATTGTGCGTAGTGGCATAGAATACATGATTGAGCTAGCAGATTGGTATGTGAAAACTAGCGCAAAGCATTCAATAGGCTTCTTTCAAATAGGTGGTGGTATAGCAGGTGATTTTCCAATATGTGTTGTGCCAATGCTTGAACAAGATTTGGGCAAAAAAGTTCCAAAATGGGGATACTTTTGCCAAATAAGCGACTCCATAACAAGCTATGGTTCTTATTCTGGCGCTGTGCCAAATGAAAAAATAACTTGGGGTAAGTTGGCCGTGGATACGCCAAAATTCATAATAGAGAGTGACGCGACAATTGTTGCTCCATTGATTTTTGCTTATGTGCTTGCAAGTAAGTAGTGGTTTTTAATGCCAATAATTGCAACTCTTTGTATGATATATAAAGATGGAAAAATACTTCTGCAAAGAAAAGCTGAAGGGAGGTTTGGAGCTGGAAAGTGGAACATGCCTGGAGGCAAAGTAAAGGCTGGGGAAACATTTGTTGAGGCCGCAAAACGCGAGGTCCTTGAAGAGACGGGCATTAAAGTAAGAAAGCTTTCAAAGATTGGTAAGTTAAATTTCTTTTTTGAAAGTTCAAAAGAGCCTGTATGGATTGTGCATGTTTTTTTAGCTAAAGATTTTTCCGGAAAAGAGAAGCCAAACGAAGAGGGCGAGCTTAAGTGGTTTGACACAAAGGAATTACCATTTAATGAAATGTGGCCTGACGACAAATACTGGTATCCATTTATTTTTTCAGGAAAAAAATTTGAAGGTAACTTTTACTTTACTAATGGCTTTGGAACACTATTAAGCCACAATATTAGAGAAATTACTAGATAACAATTTCGCGTTGAATAATATATTTACAAAAATTCTATGCCACTCCTTTCGTTAATTTCTCCACGTAGATTTTTTTGCATGAGCTCCTTTGCTCTCTCTGTGCCAAAGTTTCCAATAAGCCAAGATAATTTTATGTATGCCGTCTCTGTGAGCATGTCTTCTAAGAACAATACCCCTGCTTCTTTAAGTGTTCTTCCAGTTGTATAGACATTTGGGTTTGTTCTCCCAAATATGCACTGGGTAGTCATGCACACTACACAACCTGAAGATACAAGGGCTTTAATAGCCTCTAAATTTTCCTTGTTTTTACCCTTGCTTATTGCAATGTGACCTAGGCCAGTCCCTTCTATTATAAGCCCTTTATAACCTTGCTTTTCAAAAAATTTTATCTCTTCAGCGTTAAAGCCTGGTCTAGCCTTTATAATGGCAACCTTTTCTTCAAATTTGTCATAAACTTTAGTTTCTCCACCACTGTACTTCGGGTATTTGTCCAAGTATTCAATACCCTTAGCATTGACTTTTGCAATCGGCTTACAATTAATAGCTCTAAAAGCATCTCTTCTAGTGCTATGCAACTTTCTGCTTTTGGTTGCTGGCAGTATATAGCAATAATCATCATCCAGGTTTGCATGCATGCATATTGCAACCCCAGCAAAATCAGTATTTGAAGTAAACCTCAATGCATTTATTAGGTTTAACACAGCATCGGTACTTGGTCTGTCGCTGCTTCTTTGTGAGCCAACCAGAATAACAGGCACGGGTAAGTTTTCAAATACAAAAGAAAGTGCGCTTGCTGTGTAGTGCATAGTATCAGTTCCATGAGTTATTACAATTCCTTTCGGTTTTTCCTCTAAAGCTTTTTTTATTGCCGAAGAAAATATTTTATAATCGGAAAAGGTTATCTCCTCTGAAAATATGTTGGATATGAACACTGATTTTATCCTTGCAATTTTGCTTATTTCCGGAAACATTGAAAGTATTTCAGATGTATCAAAACTTGGTGATACGCCTCCAACCCTATAGTCAACCTTACTAGCTATTGTTCCCCCAGTGTGTAATATAATTACAAATGGTAAATCACTGGTCTGCTGTGTTAATACTGGAGTTTTGACTTTTTCCTCACAACATTTTTCAAGTAGCTTTATTTTCTTTATTGAGCTTGAGCACAAACCAACGTTATATCCGTTTTCAAGTTTTATTTCTAAAAAATCTTTGGATGGGAGAAGAAGACCAACAAAATTGCCATCGGTTGTTTCAATTTCAACTTTATCTCCGGGCTTAGCATTGACACTGCTCAAAATTTCATCAACACTCATCATTTCAAAATAAAGTCAAAATGTTTTTAATTTGTTTACCCATTATCGTTTTCGATATTTCTCTCCAAAGTCTGTAAATAATCGGAATTCCAACCTTAGCATCCAAGAAAAAAACATTGATAATGCTGCTGTTATCAAGACAACAAATATAAGCTCAGGCCATCTTTCGGTCATGAAGAAATATCTTATAAAATCGTTGCCCCACACCCTAAATCTAACAAGAACGTAAACTACTATGATAAAACTTATTAAAAAAATAATAGCTTTTTCTAAAAGAGGTATTTTTAGTGCAGACATCTTACTTGCCCCCTGCCTTTTCTCCCTTTTCTTCTTCGCTTTCAGTGACTATTTGTTTTTGCTTTTTAAACATCTCTACTATTTCTTCAGTAGTTGTAGCATCTTCAGGTGCTTTGTCAACCCTGTGTTTAACGATTCTGGGAAACCTTAATGCAAGTCCTTCCCCAAGTATGTCTTTAGCACACGAATGCACAGGGCTTCTAGTGATTTCATCGGCAACAACCTCAACAACATATTTGGGCTCAGTCCAGTAGTCAGGTTCAAGATCACAGACAACATTTTTTGGTTTCTTATTCAAGACAACACTTTTGAGCATTTTTTCAAAATCACGCATTTGCTCTTCTGTAAGCCCTGAACCAATTTTTGCTATTGATTCAAAAACAGAGTTCTTCTTGTTGTAAACTGCTCCCAGTAATGCCCCTATGCCAAACTCTGCTCTTTGACCTCTGCCCTTATAGAAGCCTATTATCGCTACATCAATAGTATCCGTGAGCTCTCCTTTATACGAACGCTTGAGCTTAATCCATGCAAATTTCCTCGCACCAGCAATGTACTTTTCATTCAGGTCTTTAGCGATTACTCCTTCAAGGCCACGTTCTATACAATAACTGAAAAATTCTTCAAGTTCTTTTTCTTTGGATACTATTTTCATTTCAGTTAGTTCAACCACATCTCCTTTTTCCACTAAGCTTTCAAGAATTTTTCTTCTTTCAATGAATGGCTTTTCCATAATGCTTTTTCCATTAACACACATTACATCAAACAAAAATAGTTTCAAGGGGTATTTCTCTGCAAATTGATTTATACCATACTTTCTTTTTCTCTGAATAGTTACTTGAAAAGGATAAAAATGCCCTGTGTTCTCGTCAAAGGCTATTGCTTCACCTTCAACTATTGTCTTGTTTGTTTTTATCTGCTTTTTTACACCATCCACTATCTCAGGAAACATAAATGTCATGTTTTCTTGTCTACGAGAAAAAATTATGACCTTGTCAACATCTTTGTGAATTTGCATTCTGAAACCGTCAAGTTTGCCTTCCACTGCACAAGTACCAAGCTTTTCGATTATCTCTTTTGCTGTAGATAGTCGTTCAGCCAAAGTCGGCCTTATAGGTATCCCAATCATTATATCTATCTCATCGAGTGCATCTAAACCTTTTTCTTTAAGCTTTTTTGCAATGTGCCCTAAATCAGAATGTACGTTGTATTTTGCTTCAATTTTTTCTCTCAGCCTTGCCCTTATTTGCCTATGAAGTTCCGCGCCCTCATAACGTGTGCTTAGTTCTTTTTCTACTGACGGATTTTTGTGTTTAAATTCCTCAATTTTTATCTCTGCTAGCGCGTCTAGTATTGTTGGATCTCCAACACCAAGCCTTAGGGTACCAAGTGGTATGCGCACAATGAACTTCGCTTCCACAGGTTTGGCCGAATTCAAAAGTTCAGCAAAAAGTTTTATCTTCAGATCTTGCGAGCCTTGACCTGAAAGCGTGCTTATCTTAAAAAAATTGTAAAAAACTTTGTCAAGGGTTAGGTCTTCAAAAAAAAGCGAGCGTTGTTTTTTATGATAAATCAATTTTTGAGCAACAAGCCCAAGATCCCCCAAGTCCTTATAGGCTTTCTTAACTTCTTCTTCGCTGTATCCGGTTGTATTTACAATTGCATCTATAACAAAGTTTTCACCAAGTCCAACTTCAAGTCCAGCATATGCTGGTGCAACTCGGCCCTGCATAAGGTATACTATTTTGTCGATCTCATCAGCATTTGCCTTCTCAAAAAGTTTTGCCAACTCTGATGTTATATCTATTCTCGAACTAATTTTTTCAATTCTTTCCATACACTCTGCAACATCAATGAACTTCATAAATACTAATAAACTATAGAAAAGGCTATATATTATGCATGTTTAATTTGCGTTACATAAAATTCTTAAAAAATGCGAAAATCATGGGCCCGACGGGGATCGAACCCGCGACACCCAGATTAAGAGTCTGGTGCTCTGCCAACTGAGCTACGGGCCCAACATTTTTAACCTAATAATTTTAATTAAAGCACGCAAACTAATTAAAGCTTTATTTTTTCGATTCCAAGTGCATATCTTTGCAAAGGCTTTGGAACATAAATAGCGTTATCCTTGGGGTTATAATGATTCTCTACTAGAGCGCACAAAGTGCGTTGTGTTGCCACAGCAGTGGCATATACATTTTTAGTGGGTTTACGTTCATGCTGCCTAGTGGTATACCTCATTTTGACTTTTTCCGAGACCCAAGTTCCCATTGTCGCAATTGAATGTGTTTCACGATACTGATTTTGGGCCGGCATCCATGTTTCTATATCTACCTGTTTTATTGCCCTCATGTCAGTTTCAGAGGCATGCACTATAACGCTTCTATTTGGAAGTCCTAAAGACAACATAAATTCTTGTACGTCTTTTCTTATGCGTTCGACTTCATCTAAATCTCCTTGCTCTGGCAGGATTGTGTGTATCTCAAGCTTGTGGAATTGCTTTGCTCTAAAAATACCTTTAGTATCTTTTCCATGTGCTCCCGCCTCTTTGCGAAAGCATGGAGACCATGCCATTACGCGCAAAGGCAACTCCTTTTCTTCGAAAATTCTATCTGCATAAAAAGCCACTATTGTGTGCTCTGAAGATGGTATCAATACAAGACCTTCCTTTTCAAGCTCGAATATGGTTTCAGCAAAACTTGTGAAATAAGTGATATTTTCTTCAACTGTTTTCTTCATAAGGTATGGTGTTATCATCAAACGTTGTGCATATCCCTTTTTTCTGAAATAGTCTATACCATACATTGTCAGAGCAAAATCAAGAATTACAAGTTCGTCAAATTCACAGTAGAACCTTGAACCAGCAATCTCAGCAGCAATTTCTTGATCTATAAGCTTTCCAACAAGGTCGTAGTGATGCAAAACCTTTTCAGTAGTTTCATAGTGTACTCCAGGATAATTCATTTCAAATTCTTTTGCTCGTGTGACTTGGACTTTTGGTATGCCACAATATTCTATGGGTTTTGAAATATATGGCTCACCAATGCCAACATCATCAGCCAGCCAGTTTGGCAATGTAAGTTCAATCTGTTTTATTTTCTCTTCATATTCATTAAGTGTTTTTTCCAGAACTTCTATTTCTTTTTTTAAAGTTTCTGCATCCTTTAATAACTTTTTATCCTTATTTTTTCCATATTCTTTGCTCAGCTTGTTTCTTTCTGTTCTTAGTTCTTGAAGTTTTTTTGTGCCAACAATCCAATCAGAATAAAGTTTAATACCTTGCATAAAATTTTCAACAACGCTTGCTGGAGACCTTCTTGCTTCTAGAACTTGCAGATATTGTTCCTTTTGATTTATAAGATTTTTTATTAAAGGCATTCACATCAGACCAATTATTTTGTTTTTCTTTTCGGCATAAACAATGGGAACAAAGCAGATGTGGTTTCCTTTTTCTCTTCTGTTGCTTGTTCTTCTTTTACCTCTTTTTTAAGCTCACTGCTTTCTCTTAGCTGTATAATTTCTTTGCTTTCTGCCTTTTCTGTTTTGCTTATTGGTATCTCATATGTTGGCTTTGGCTTTTCAATCACAAACTCCTCTAATCTTTTTTCTTCCTTAGGTTCGGCAATTTTCTCCTTTTGTATAAGCACCCCCGCATCTTTTTCCTTTTTTATGCTAGGTACAACCACATCCAAAAAACTTTTTTGAGAGACCGGTTCCTTTCTTTCTATTGGTAACACTATCTCCTCCTTTGCTAAAGATTTTTTTACAGGTTCTTTTGCTGCTGAAATTTCTGCTGAAATCATTAACCGAGATACAATTTTCTTATAAGCAAAAACTGAAAGGCCAAAAATCAATATGAAAACTATGATTGGCAATATGATATTTGGTTGAGTGTTAACCACTCCCACACCTTTATAACTTCCTATGAGTCGAAGTGCTATCTCATGGTTTCCTTCTTGAATGGGTTCTGGTAGTTGAGCAACATATAGGTCGCCTTCTTTTACCAACTCCACTTTTTTTTCAATTCCTTTATCGACAATAACCTCGGCAAGAAGCTTTTCCTTGTCGAATGGTTGCATATTATAATAGTTTACCTTGGCCTTTATCCTTTCGATTGTTCCTGTGCCAAATATGCTTCCAGATGGTTCAACAATTTCTATGTTTAGTTTATCAGTAAGATTTACGTTTACCCACCTTCTAACAATTACTTCTTGATCTAGCTCTGCTCTTAACTCAAAATGTATTAATATTTTTTCATATAAGCGATTATCAGGTATCGTTGCCTTTAGCGTGTATATGTTGTGAGCTTCTTTTGTAAAATATTTTTCGTAGCCTGTTTCGGCTATTTTCATCTTCATAGTTATGTTTCTTGCTTCAAGAAGCTTTGGCCCACTAAGCTCAGCCCTGAGCTGGAGCGACTGTCCATAATTGAGTGTTATTTCTTTGCTTTGCAAAATGTCTGGCTCAAGTGTGAAGTTAATAAGCTGAGCATTAACTGTGAACAGTAACAATAATGCAAAGGTACTAATAATGATAGAACGCCAAACAGATTTCATGCTTATCACAGCATATCACAGCATTAAAATTTATATTAAACCTGTTTATTAACCTTTTGGCCTCGATTTATAGCGTTTTTATGCCAATTTACTTACTTTAAGAACCCGTGGATTCGAGTTTTCCCAAAGAAATCAAGGATAAAACAAGTGTTACAGAATAAGGCACAATCGAAACTAGGTCGAAAAAGTAAAAAAGCATGGTTCAAATAGCAAACAAACAAAGATTTTTTTGAGAATTTTAAGAAAAAAATCAATGATGATTTGGAAAAATAATTGGGCAGCGGAGAGTAAGCCGCCTTCTGTTACGCCTTTGCAAAGCAAAGGCCTGCCAGCATTTGTCTAAGCGCCTTAAAGGCTTGCACCCTCCTGGAGCACGTTTCATCCACAGCAATGCGCTCAGTTTTGATCATTGCTTGCATTGCAGTGGTCTCGTTTCTGTTCTCCAGGACTCCCTCTCGGGAGTGCGCTCTTCACGCTTTTTTTAGGGTGGGCGGACTTTCCTCAGGGCAATAGCCCCGTCAGCTGGCCTTCCGCTACCAAAATAAGTTATGTCAAAAAAAGTTTAAATAAACTATAATTTTAAAACTTAAAATCAAAAACACAGTCAAAAAATAAAAAAAGCGAAAAATGTTAGCATAGACATCAACCGCACAAACCTCGGGCTTTTAGTATCCGTAGGCTGAAACGCTCGCCGAAGCTTGCGTCTTACACCACGGACCTATCAAACCGCTCTTTTAGCGACGCCCTCGCCCCTAGCCTTCTTGCGAAGGTTCGGGGATGGTTGGCTCTTTTCAGGGGTTGCTTCGAGCTTAGATGCTTTCAGCTCTTATCAACTACAGCGTAGCTACCCGGCGTTGCCTTGCCAGACAACCGGTACACCAGAGGCTGCGGCCCATCGTTCCTCTCGTACTTAATGGACCTTCCCCTCAGCCAACCAGCACTCCCAGCAGATAGTATCCAAACTGGCTCGCACCGTTCTCAACCCAACTAACGTAAGGCTTTAATGAGTTAACACCTCCACCCTTGGCTGCTTATGCACAGCCAGGATGCCTTGAGCCGACAGCGAAGTATCAAACCGCGGGGTCGATGTGGACTCTCACCCGCGACGGATCCGTTACCCCCAGGGTAAGTTCATTATCAGACCGGGGCCCCTTTAAAGGGCACACCAGTGTTCGCTAGGCCGTGCTTTCGCAATCGGGTTTCTCGCTGTGCAAAACCCGATAAAGCCTGCTTTTACCCTTGTATTCTACGGCGGATTTCTGACCCGCCTGAGCAGACCTTTGGATACCCCTGATATCTTTTCAGGGGTGTACCGCCCCAGCCGAACCGCCCACCTAACGTTGTCCTCTTTCGAGTTAGCAACATGGTTCCTAAAGGGTGGTGTCCCATTGTCGCCTCCATGTTCCCTAGCGAGAACACTTCGATGGCTCCCACCTACTCTTCACTTCAGAAACCATATTACAGCATCAGGCTGCGGTAAACTTCCGTGGGGTCTTCTCTTCCCACTGGGAGTCCGCGGCATACTCACCGCGCAGCGAGTTCGCCGGGATCACACTAGGGACAGTGGGGATCTCGTTACCTCCTTGGTGCAAGCCGGCATTAAACCGGCAAGGTATTACGCTACCATGAGAGCCTCAGAGTTAGGCCCGCTCTTCACCAGGGCTTAGCTCCCTTGGAAAGGAGTTTCACCTACTGGCAGTGAGCAGAGGTCGGTTTCTGTACTCATCCTTTCGGACTTGCAGAAACCTTTGTTTTTAATAAACAGTCGGACCCCCCTAGTCACTGAGACCTGCTTCTTGCGAAGCAGGCACCCCTTCTACCGAAGATACGGGGCTAATTTGCCGAGTTCCCTTAGTGCGGTTATCCCGATACGCCTTGGCCTTTTCAGCCAGGGCACCTCTCCCGGTTCTCGGTACGGTTGTCTGAAATCCTTCCCACACCTCTTTTCACTGACCCTAGGCCTCGACCAAACCTTGCGGCCCATCTCTGCTTTTGCCTCCTTCTCACCATGACGGTTCTCCAGAGGCTTATGCAGATTAGATTCCACGGCAGTGGAACTTGGTGTAGCCTAAGGTGTCAAAGTGTGGGCTTTCGTTGCCGAAAACGTATTCAGACAGTACGGGAATATGAACCCGTTTCCCATTCGTGCTACTCGTGTTACGGTAGCACTTAGGACCGACTAACCCTTAGCTGATGATCAGCGCTAAGGAACCCTTGCCCTTTCGGCGGATGGGATTTTCACCCATCAATCGTTGCTACTAGCGCGAGGATCCATAGCTCTGGCGGATTCATTGCTCATCACTGAGCAACTTTTTCTCCACCAGAGTACCCCCCTACCGCTTCTCAAAGAGAAGCCATAGGTTTCGGCAGCCAGTTTTAGCCCAGATTATTTTCGGAACCTCTGCCCTAGATTGGTGAGCTATTACGCACTCTTTAAAGGATGGCTGCTTCTAAGCCTACCTCCCAATTGTATTAGGACAGAGATATCCTTCGGTTTAGCACTTAACTGACATTTATGGGCCTTAACCTATGTCTGGGTTGTTCCCCTCCAAGACACGCAGCTTATCCGCGTGCCCCTACTCCAGCCATCTTCGAGGGCAATAACTTTAGAGTTTGATAAGAAGGCCAGGCCTCTCGACCCGTTACCTTCTAATCAGTATCTTTACGCCATTGCCACTCTCCGGCCAGGCTAGCCTGAGAGCTACTTCGGGGGGAGCCTGCTATTGCCGAGTGCGAGTCGTATTTCGCGCCTATTCCCAGGTCACCCGAACAGATAGACTAGAACCGGTTGCAGGCCTCGACCTTCCGGAAGGAAGGCTTCACCTTGCCCAGGAATAGATCACTCGGCTTCAGGTCTGGCCGGTGTGACTTACGTGCTTTAACACGCTTTCCCTCACTGCTAAAAAAGCAGCTGCGGAAACTCGCTTTCACTACGGCTGCTGCCTTGAGGGCATTAGCCTCGCCACACCAGCAAACTCCCTCGCCCATTTTTCAAGACGGACGATGCGACTCTGATCAGCTTTTCCTCGCTTGCAACCTTACGGAAGCTTGCTCGAAAAAGCGTCTTTTCTTTGGAGCCGCATCCGCCTGTAACCGTATAGTTTCAGACGCTTTTCACCCCCCGTTAGGGGTACTTTTCAACTTTCCCTCACGGTACTAGTTTGCTATCGGTCTTGAGGGATATTTAGGGTTGGAAGTTAAAGCCTCCCACCTTCACGCGCACAATTCAATGCACGCTACTCTGGAACTCTGAGACTAGCCATAGGCCTATTGCTTACGTGGCTTTCACACTCTATGGCGATCCATTCCAGGATACTTCAGCTTTAGGCCCTTAGGCTTACTCAGGTCCAAACACCACATCCCTACGTGTTTTCACACGAAGGTTCGGTTTGCCCTGTGCCGCTTTCTCTCGCCGATACTCACGGCATCGCGTTTGCTTTCTCCTCTTGCGGTTACTAAGATGCTTCAATTCACCGCATTCCAGCTCCTCGCGGAGCAATTCGGGGATCTCAGGTTCAAAGCTTACATGCAGCTCGCCTGAGCTTATCGCAGCTTGTCACGCCCTTCATCTGTCCTCAAGCCTAGTCATCCACTATACGGCTTACTGTTCATGCGCGGTTAACGTCTATGCCAACATCATCGCATGCAAATTAAGCATGCTAGTTAAATGCCATGAAAAAGCTCATGGCATTTTTATGGACCCAACGGGATTTGAACCCGTGGCCTCTGCCTTTCCTGAAAAAATTGCAAGGGCAGCGCTCTTCCACTGAGCTATGGGCCCCTATTAGCAATTTCTGCAAATATGTTTAAAATATTTGTTTCACTGCAACCCCATAGCCTCTGCTTTTGAGCACACGGGTTACTGTTGTCCAAAAGTCATTTGGGTGCGATACAGCAAAAAAAGTAAAGGAGGTGATCCGTCCGCAGGTTCCCCTACGGACACCTTGTTACAACTTAGCCCCCCTCACAGAACTCGGAATCGACACTCCCTTATGGAAGCGCCTCATCTGAGTTCCATTCGGTTGGCTTGATGGGCAGTGTGTGCAAGGCGCAGGGACTTATTCACCGCGCTTTGATAAAACGCGATTACTGGGGATTCCAGCTTCACGAGGGTGGGTTGCAACCCTCGATCCGGACTGAGATTGGGTTTAGGGGATTGCCTTACCCTTTCGGGCTCGGAACCCATTGTCCCAACCATTGTATGTTGCGTGTAGCCCAAGGCATTCGGGCCATACAGATCTACCGTCGCCCATTCCTTCCTCCCCATTGCTGGGGCAGTCCCCTTAGAGAGCCCCCTCCGAAACCAGAGGGTTAGCAACTAAGGGCATGGGTCTCGCTCGTTACCTGAGTTAACAGGACACCTCATGGCACGAGCTGACGATGACCATACAACACCTCTCAGCGTGTCAGGTAAGCCCTTCAGACTGACCATCATCCTGCTGTCGGCCCTGGTGAGTTGCCTGGCGTTGTGTCCAATTAAACCGCAACATCCACCCCTTGTAGTGCGCCCCCGCCAATTCCATCAAGTTTCGGCCTTGCGGCTATACTTCCCAAGCAGCAGACTTAACGGCTTCCCTTCGGCACCTCAGCAGCTTGCGCTGTCGAGACACCAAGTCTGCATCGTTTACGGCCAGGACTAACCGGGTATCTAATCCGGGTCGCTCCCCTGGCTTTCGCCCCTCACCGTCAGGTCCGTTCTAGGCAGGCGCCTTCGCTACCGGTGGTCTTTCCAGGATCTTCGTATTTCACCACTACCCTGAAAATACCCCTGCCTTCTCCCGGCCTCTAGCCCAATAGTATCGCCTGCACGCCGCTCTGTTAAGCAGAGCGATTTCACAAGCGACTTTTTGGACGGGCTACGGACGTTTTAGGCTCAATATAAGTGGGTACCACTCGTGGAGTACGTTTTACCGCGGCGGCTGGCACGTATCTTACCCTCCACTTATTCGCCGAGCTTTTTAGACTCGGCAAAAGCCAGCAGAGCTGGCACTGGGAATACCCTTGTCGCGCTTTCGCGCATTGCAAAGGTTTCGCGACTGCTGCACTCCGTAGAGCTAGGGCCCTTATCTCAGTGCCCTTCTCCGGGCTCCCTCTTCCAAGGCCCGTACGGATCTTCGGCTTGGTGGGCAGTTACCCCGCCAACTACCTATTCCGCCGCAGACTCATCCTAAGGCACGACTATAGCATGATATAGTCGCTTTTCAGCAATGGAACATTCCAGTATCCATTGCCTATGGGGCATTAGTCCCAGTTTCCCGGGATTAACCCCTCCTTAGGGTAGATTGTCCACGTGTTACTGAGCCGTCCGCCAGAGCGCTTCATGGCTAGCGCTCTTAGACTTGCATGTCTTAGTCGCATTCCCATAGCAGTACCCGCCAGCAGGATCAGCTGGAATTACAAGAAACTTGATGGAACGCTGAGCTGTATCGCTTTACCCTGACTTCTGGACAACATCACATCCGAAAAACTCGGATGCTCATATCCACGTTGAGCGTTATAATGAATGTTTGATTTTTGGCACAGCTATACTTGGTTTTAAAGCCAAATATAAAACAAATTAAAAGGTAAATCACTCACTTTTGCGCCTCACCAAACGCAAAAGTTTTGCAATTTTTTGCAACCCATTGCACACAATGCCTATATAATATAATTCTCTCCTACTTCTTTAAAAAGGTTTCGGTTATGTTAGTAGCTCTAAGCTCCAATAACCCTTCTTTTCAGCAAAAGGCCGTTCTTATTTAGCCATTTCCTGTGCTGGTTATAGTTTTGGCAATGTTTTTGTACTAAGGCCCAAAAGGCCTTTGAATGATTCCTGTGCACAAGATGTGCTAGCTCATGCACTACAACATACTCAATAACTTCCTGTGGTGCTCCAATAAGGCAAAAGTTAAAGGAAAGAGTTCTTTTTGAGGAGCAGCTCCCCCAACGGCTTTTTTGGCTACGTAAAGAAATCTTCTGGAAAGAAACGCCCATTTCTAATGCCTTTCTATGTACGATTTTCCCTATTATTTCTTTTGCATGCTTCTTGTAAAATTTTATAATCGCTTCTCGCATGCTTTCTTTGCTATCCTTATTAATTTCAACTAAAAGTTTTCCAGCATGAGGTCTTGCAACAGCTCTTTTCCTTTTGGATTCAATTATTTCCAAAGGCACTTCTCTTCCAAGAAAAAGAATGTAGCCTTCCTTAGCTTTGGCCTCTTCAGAGATTTTTTTCATCTTATTAATGCTTCTAAGAATCCACCCTTCCTTTTCCTTGACAAATTTCCAAACATCACTAATTGGCACTATTACCTGTGCGGGAATCTTTACTTCAAGAAAACCTTCTGGCGTTATGTGCAGTGCAACGTGCCTTGAGCGCTGACTTCTTACCATCTTGCATTTAACATTCTCTTGGCCTAAATACATATAAAAGGTCTCTGCGTCATGATCCAAGGGCATAGCTTTTATTTTGACTAAAAAGCAATTTAATATGTTTGTTTTAAATTTGTTAAACTAGATTAAGAATATTTAAAAAATTTTAGTGAGTTTTTAATTATAAAGTTTAAAGTATCCAAAATAATGCTTTTTTCTAGTTATTTTTCTGGCCAGCTTATCTTTGTTCAATCAGCTCAAGCCTGTTATGGTTTTATAATTTACCAAAAATAACTATGTCTTATGAAAGTTCATAAGGCTATTTTTCAAAGGTTCTGGTTATTTCCTAGGATAGTAGAAAGAGGAAAACGGATTTTTATAAACAAAGTGTTAGAGAATATTTGGAACAATGGTGGGAAGATTCTGTTTATCGTTTCTCTGGCTATTGTGGCTCTGTAGAACTGCTATATCTTAAATTTTATGATGATAATGGAGATCTAATTTATGAAAATGAAGAAACCTGAAAATATACTGACTCATGTATGCCTTTACCATATATTGCCAAGAAAATATGGGGCGAAATAGCTGAATGATTTTAGCTACATAAATAAGGATAAAAAGCAAATGCCTCTGTATTTTGAGCTAAAGAAAATTTTGATTCTTGAGCTGAAATGAAAAAAGTCGAAACGATTAAATACGAAAAATACGTTTTCAAAATAGCTTTGTTTATTTTTTAATAATTCCTGTTTTGGCAATAATTATTAGCATGAGATTGATTTTTTAAAAAGAAAGCAGAATGGATGTTTTTATTTAAAAGATTTAAATGTAATTTCAATCCTACATTAGTCTGATTCTAATGGCGGATAATATCACAGTCAACTGGTCAGGTCTTACATTTCAATCCTACATTAGTCTGATTCTAATCTTGAACGGTGTGACCAACACCTTTGAAGTATTTTCATTTCAATCCTACATTAGTCTGATTCTAATGGAGAATACACTGGCACCATTTCAGAACTCAAGCTAATTTCAATCCTACATTAGTCTGATTCTAATCCTTGCTTTTAAGCGTTAGTGGCACAAAACAAATTGCATTTCAATCCTACATTAGTCTGATTCTAATGCCTTTTGGGCTGTTCAAGAATGCTCAAAAATCGGATTTCAATCCTACATTAGTCTGATTCTAATCCCCTAACCTTATGTTGTTTTGGAGTAACTTGCTTATTTCAATCCTACATTAGTCTGATTCTAATGCTCTTTTTTCTGCCTCATTACAGGCCCACTTCGTTCATTTCAATCCTACATTAGTCTGATTCTAATTCCCTTTTCATCGCAGCAAAGGTTGCTGGATTTTACACATTTCAATCCTACATTAGTCTGATTCTAATCTTTTTCACCAGATAGTCAGTATTTAGCTGTTGCACAATTTCAATCCTACATTAGTCTGATTCTAATGAACAAACACAAGACTTGTACTTAATGCACAGCGATTATTTCAATCCTACATTAGTCTGATTCTAATCACCCAGCACTATTTTCATATAGTCAAGCTGTTCTTATTTCAATCCTACATTAGTCTGATTCTAATGGGATTTTCTTTAATTGATAATATATTTTGTTGTCTATTTCAATCCTACATTAGTCTGATTCTAATCTATCAAACTCTACGGCCTTTTATGTCCCCACGCCAATTTCAATCCTACATTAGTCTGATTCTAATAACAGGAGTTGGCTACGGAGTTGCTTTTTCACCAGAATTTCAATCCTACATTAGTCTGATTCTAATCTTCTAAGGCTTCTACAGCCTTAGCTGCTTCAATGATATTTCAATCCTACATTAGTCTGATTCTAATGCTTCCAAATGTTATGCACACGGTGACTGTTTCATATGGATTTCAATCCTACATTAGTCTGATTCTAATTGCTTATAAGGATGCGCATAGCAATCTTTACCTGTGATTTCAATCCTACATTAGTCTGATTCTAATCTGTTTCTCGCATAATAGGTTCCAACAATGTTGTTTATTTCAATCCTACATTAGTCTGATTCTAATCCGTGCTAAAAGGCCTAAAATTGAGCTAAAGCCTTTTCTTACTTACGTAAGAGTCTGAAATCCTTAAAAATTTAACCTATTTATAAAGATCCACGCCATACAACATGATACTTTTTGTTGCTTTATATAATGTTAGTTGTCATGGTTTTTCTTATTCCTACAAACCTTCTCTCCAAACGCTTTTCAGAGTCTAATTTGTAAATAATTACACAATCTTTCTCTTTATCTATGATTTCTTTTAGGCCTTTTTCAATTTTCAATAGTTCCGATTCACTAATTTCACCTTCAAAAACAGAATTTTGAATCCAACTCAAAAACATCCTTAGGAATTGACAAACTTTAGACACTTTTTCTACAGAAACATCATAAACAATTATAACATACATATTACCACCAAATTACAAAAGGTCTATATTCTTCTATTCCTAATAAATGCTTAATCAGCTTATAACACTCCAATCTTATCAGTCTCTGATATGAAACGTTTCTTTTTAATTCCCTGTGTTTTATTGTGGTTTTAAGCTTTTCGTCCCATTCTTGTAAAAAAAGCCTTTTGCCTTTATCATTCAACAAACAAAAATTTATATCCTTTTCAAAATAACTTTCATCAATCATATTCTTGTTTATCAACTTGAATATAATTCTATCACATAGCAGTGGTTTAAAAACTTCTGCTAGGTCTAACGCCAAAGAAAATCTTCTTTCTAAAGGTTCGTGTAAATAGGATATAGCAGGATCCAATTGCGTGTTATAAATCTCTGTTAATACCACAGAATACACTAATGAATTCCCAAAACTTATTAAACAGTTTAGCATATTTTCGGGTGGATTTTTAGTTCTTTTGTCAAATCGAAAATTCTCTGGAAATATTTTGTTAAAGCTTTGGTAGTAAATTTCCCTAGCGTTGCCTTCTATTGCCATAAGCTGCTGAATCTTATCCTTGTTACAAGTTTGTTCCATTAGCTGCTTTATTTGCAATATTTCATTTTGCATTTCCCCCCTAGTTCTCTCATAGTACTGTAAGTTTCTTATTATATTTTCTAAGGACCCCTCTATGAATTTTCTTGCAAGTTCAATTCTTTTCTCTTTGTTAAGATAATGTTCAACCTGTTTGATTAATAGGTCACCCGATATCAAAGTTTTTCTTGGGTAAAAACTTCCCTCATATATGCCATATCTGTTAAAGAAGTGTATTGTGACTCCAAATTTTGATAAGTAAGAAACAACACCTGAAGTAAAACTTATTCTACCATGGGCATATATTGCATAAATTTTCTCTATAGGCAATATCCTCTTTTCCAGTTCGCCGTTTTCGTTTTTTCTAACAAAATAGACCGTGTTTTGTTTCCTTTTAAGAATTCCATTTTTTGTTATATAAAAATCAAATTTCATCATTAATTATCAACTTAATAAAAACTTTAATTTAACTGAAACAAAATTCAAAATAACTACACTTTCGACAGCACCTTTTCCTTTTAGGTTTTGGAGGTTTTGGTAAATAAATAACTTCTGCAATTTCTTCAAGAATATTTTTCAGTTCAGCTTCTTTCTCAAAAGTTAATTCTACTTCAACAATTTTCCTTTCAGATGGGTAGTTTAATATCCCTACTAAGTTTTTCATTCCTTTTTCATATTTAAGATAATATAGGTAATACAATAACTGGGTAACGTGTGCTTTTTCCATCGCACTTGATTTTTTGATTTCATGAATTATCTGCCTATTACCTTTTTTGATGAAGTCTATGCAAATTCTTTGGTCAATTACAAAATCTTTTCTAAACTGCTGAAATGAACTCTCTTGCAATAGTTTGCCTTTTGATACCAAATCTGAGTTGTGCTCCATCTTTGTAAAGTGTGAAAAAAGCCAAAGTTTGGTCGGGCATATAATGTAATAATTAACTTGCACTCCTGTAATACTTGCTTTTAAGTCTAAAAGCACAAAACCAACCTCAAGCAATGTTTGAAGCTTCTTCTATTTCTACTGCTACAGTACGTACAATTATAATGCCTGATCAAAATATTGATTTAGGCAAATTACCTACAGCAATTCAACAAGACGGTAGTGTTACTTTTATTGCAAATCAATCGATGGGTTTAAATAGGTTAGTCAATTTGGCTAATCCTATAAATTCATTAGATGCTGCAAATAAAGCTTACGTAGATGCAGCTATTGCCGGATTAGATTTTCAAGCTGATGTAGATAATTATGTATTAGATGCTTCTACAACAGCTCCAGGAGTTGGTTTACCGGCAGCAGCTTTAGGGCAAAGATATATTTTAGCTTCTAATACAGCAACTTTACATCCTAATTGGGGTACTATTTTAGGAATAGATGACAACGATATTGTTCAATATGACGGTACTAATTGGTATGTAGCTTACGATGTTTCTGCACAAGG
>JAWANJ010000010.1:0-24567 GCA_038895395.1 Candidatus Iainarchaeum sp. | reverse complement strand
ATCCACAGAAGGTACAACATACCTCAGGTTCTACTCTGAGGATAACGCAGGCAATACAGAATCAGTACAGGAGAAAATCATAAAGATTGATAAAACAATATCCACACCAACAATAACAATAGCTGATGGTGCTAACTATACAAATACTCAAAATGTTAGCATAGCTATAAACAATGACTCAGAAGCAGTGAAATGGTGCGTAAAGGAATCACCAACAACACCATTGCCTTCTGATCCGTGCTTTGTATCAACAGAGCCAACATCATTCATGTTGAGCTCTGGCGACGGGACAAAAACAGTTTATGTATGGATCCAGGATGCTGCAGGCAATGTAAGCAGTCCAGGATCTGATACGATAATATTAGATACAACAAAGCCAACTCTTAGTGAAGTAACTCCTGTAACATCACCAACAAACGATAACACTCCTGATTATACATTCTATAGCTCAGAGGCAGGAACAATAAACTACTCTGGCGGCTGTGAATCATCAACAACCACAGCTGTTGCAGGAAACAACACAATAACATTCAATGAGCTTGCAGATGGAACATACAACTGCACAATAACTGTAACAGATGCTGCAGGAAACACAAGCGATCCTCTCAATATAAGCCCATTTACTGTAAGCACTAAGCCAAAGCCACAACCAGGTGGCGGCGGTGGCGGTGGAACTTATTACACACAAGTATGTGGTGACAAGATCTGCGATGCTTATAAAGAGAATTACTGCAATTGTCCTTCCGATTGCTCCAAGCCATTTTGTCCAGTATGTACAGAACTAGTATGCGAGAATGGCAGCCCAAACTGTAAAGCAATTATTCCATGTGTAGGCAATGGCATCTGCGAAGAAGGTGAAACTTATGAGAATGCTCCGAGCGACTGCTTGCAACCATTTGTTCCAGTTGAGCGACCTTCATTCTGTGGCGATGGCGTATGCAACCCATGGGAAAACTGCTCAACATGTGCTGCTGACTGTGCCTGTGAGTTCGGAAGAAGCTGTGTAGATGGCACATGCGTAAAAGGTCCTTACTGTGGTGATTTCATCTGCCAGACAGATGAATCTTACGAAACATGCCCACAGGATTGTCCAGCGCCGGAAACAACACAGCCACCAACACCTACTGAGACATCACTTGCAACACCAACAGCTACAGTTGCACCCACTGGATTCTTTGGCTTAGGAGTCATAGGTGACTTAGGCTTCCTATTCTTGCTTTTGCTGTTACTTCTTATTATTCTCAGCCAAATAATTTTCCTTGAAGTTGAAACTACAGGCTACTTAGCCTCAGTTAGAGCAAAGAACTTCCTTGGCAAACCAATGGACAATAGCGAGATAAGGGTTTTCAAGGAAGGTAAACTCTTGTCAACTAAATTTGCGGGCGAAGACGGTAAAGTGACTTTCCAGCTTGGCGAAGGTGAGTACAAGGTAAAAGCAAGCAAAGGGCGTATAAAAAGAAGCCTAATACCAAAAACAGTAAAGCTAGGCAAATAAACACAATTAACTTTTTTGCTTTTATTTCTTTTTATTTCCTTTTTATTAACCTTTAAGGGCAATAAGGCAACATAGCATGTATTAATTTAATCAAATTGATTCTAATTTATGTTTGCTATGTTTGCCAACGAAAAATATGCAAAAGAAGAAATAAAAGATATTGTGCTAAAAGCAAACTCTTTTACAAATTTTAATCCACTACAAGAAAAAGTGTTTGAAGAAACCTGGGGTTCTTCAAATCTGGTAGTAAGCGCTCCAACAGCAAGCGGAAAAACAATAATTGCTGAGCTTTGTGCTTTGAATTGTATTCTCAACAAAGGTAGAAAAGTTATTTACACAGCTCCTTTAAAAGCCCTAGCATCAGAGCACTACAAGGATTGGAAAAAAAAGTATTCTGAACTAAAGATAAAGGTTGCCATAAGCACAGGGGATTTTGACTCTAGCTCACACTACTTAAGCAAATATGACTGGATAGTCACAACAAACGAAAAATTAGATTCTTTGATAACACATCGTGCAGAATGGCTTTCAAATGTTGGATTACTGATAGTTGACGAGATACATGAGCTTTGCAGCTCTCGTGGTGCAACAATAGAGGCAGCTATAATGAAAATGGCCTATCTTAATCCAAATGTTCAAATAATTGCTCTCAGTGCAACAATACCAAACGCAAACGAGCTAGCTGAATGGCTCAAAGCAAAGTGCATAGTTAGCGACTATAGGCCAATAAAGCTTATGGAAGGTATACTGTTTGGAAAGAAAATATTTTTTGAAGAGCAGTGCATTGAATTAAAAAAAGGAGATCAAATCGAAGCTTTACTGGAAGATACGCTTGCTTTGAAAAAACAAGCCTTGTTTTTTATGCTTACGCGAAAAAAAGCAGAGCATCCTTGCGAAAAAATAGCAAATTTTGTTGCAAAAAAACTTTTTCCTAAGGAAAAACTTTATTTAGAAAAACTTGCTAATAAAATTGAAAATGCCTTGGAAAATCCAACAGAACAATGCAAAAAGCTGGCTTCTCTAGTGGCAAAAGGAGTAGCTTTTCATCACGCAGGCCTAGTTCAAAAACAACGCGACTTAATAGAGGAAGCATTTAAAGAAGGCAAACTAAAAGTTGTGGTTGCAACAACAACCTTGGCAATGGGTATAAATATGCCCGCTTTTCGAGTTGTGATACCTTCCTTGTATAGATATACTGAATATGGGATGCAAAGAATTCCTGTAAGCGAATACAAACAACTCGCAGGGAGAGCCGGCAGACCCAAGTACGATTCACTTGGCCAATCAATAGTTTTTGCCAGAAGCGAAGAGGAAAAAGAAGACATATATGAAAATTATATAAATGGCACACCCGAACCAGTAGAGTCTACGCTTGCTTATGATCCTGTTCTGCGCACCCAAATCCTATCAGTTATTGCAAGCAATATTGCAAACAATTTTGTTTCAATATCAAAGTTCTTTGAAAAAAGTTTCTACTATTACCAGTTTGGTAACATAAACACACTGAAAATCAAAACAGAAACCATAATCAATGACCTTATCAAATATGGCTTTGTCTTTGAAGACAAAGAAAAGATTGTTGCAACACCTCTTGGCGAAAGAGTTGCAGAACTTTACTTAGATCCGGAGAGTGCCTACAAAATGATACAGCACCTCACCTTTAAGCTAACAGAGCTTAAGGCACTTTACTGTTTGGTTGAAGCAACAGAGTTTGGTGCATACCCTAAAATAACAAAGTACAAAAAAGAAGAACTTTTCCAGGAATTTGTTACCGCACAAGATGAACTAAAAATAGATGCAATGCGCGCATATTTCACTGATGAATATGCTCTTGAAAAATTCAATGCAGCTTTGATGCTTAGTGGCTGGATAAATGAGATGAGTGAACAACAGATTCTAGAAAACTTTGGTGTAGAACCAGGGGTTTTGCATTCAAAACTTCTTATATGTGACTGGCTTTCGTATTCAGCATCTGAGCTTGCCAATCTTTTAGGTGCTAATGAAAATGCTTTCTATATGGAAAAGATAAGAAAAAGACTAAAAAGCGGTGTTAAGGAAGAGCTACTGCAATTGGTTCAGTTGCGCAACATTGGACGTGTAAGGGCCAGAAGGCTTTACAGAAGTGGCTTTCGTTCAATCTCTGATCTTAAAAAAGCACCTGTTTCTGACATTGCAAGGGTCATTGGAGATAAGCTCGCAATTAACATAAAAGAGCAGCTCAAACAATAAAAGAAAAGATTATTAACCACAAAATACATTTAGATTAGAGGAAAAACATTAAATATGAAAAATAAAAGTATTGGTGACAGCAAGGATTGAGGGTGTTTTTATGTCAATTAAGGAAAAGATAAAATCAGTTTATTATTTCTTTGAAGACCGCTACTATGGTGTGCTTGACCAGATAAACAAAGTTATTCCAGTATATAAAGTCATAGATCCGATAGATAAGCGATTCCCATCTTTTGTACTGCTCTTGCTTTTGCTGTTATTCGTGGCCTGCTGGTTCTTCCTGTTGCCAATGTTTAAACCAGCAGAGGAATATGAATTCATGGCTATAATCGAGGTTGTTGATCATGAAACAAGAGCTCCAATAAGTGATGCGACCGTTGTGCTAAAGCCAACAGGTTTGGATGCACTAACAACTTCTACTGACAAAAAAGGTATTGCGACATTTAGCTTTAAAACAAAGGAAAAACTAGACTCAATGAACGCTCAAATTTCAATATTCAAAAAAGATAGCAACTATGATGAGATAAAAGATAAGAGTATCGTTCTTGTGAACAATGAAAAGAAATTATTCTCTCTAAAAAGGCCTGGCATAATATTCAAAGGCAGCCTTGAGATACATATTCTAAAGGACGCGCCTGGTAGCGAAGCCATACGAGACAGAATGATAACAATAACCTTTTCCTGTGTGCGAGGAGATGCGCCACCAAACATAAACAGGCATGGAAGTGAGCAACCATTTAAGGTTGAAAAACCACTTGGCTGCGAAGGTCTAACAGCTACCGCATCAGCTCAAGGTTTCAATTCAGCAACACTTTCTTCGCTTGAAACAAAAGAGATTGTGATATTCAAGTTAGCTCCAATTCAGCCAGTTGAAGAAAAAGGAATTCTTGAGGTTACAGTCAACGAGCATGATGATGCACCTGCAAAGGATGTCGTTGTTAGGGTATACGATGCGGCTACTTTGGCCTTAGTGACACAAAAAACCACAAACGAAAGTGGCACTGTGCTATTTGAAAACCTTAAAGCAGGTTATTATGATGTTAGTGCAATAGCTAACGACAGTAGAACAGCTTCAAAGTCCAATGTAAGGGTTATAGCAAATGAGAGAACTGGAGTTGGTCTAAAACTTCCAAAACCAGAACCAAAAATAAATTATAAAATATTCTTAAAGATTGTTGATGACAATTCAAAAGCACCATTGGCAGATGCAGAAGTTCTAATATATATGGATCAGTTCTATTTAGCATCTCTTAAATCTGATGCTAACGGTCTTGTTACTTACCCAATAAGCGAAAGCGATAGGAACAAATCATTTAGGGTAACTGTAAGACACACGAACTATTCTTTGGTAACTTTATCTGTTCCTGTAGTTGAGATGAGCTATTCTACACCGGCACTTGTAGAACTTATTCCTCTAGCTGAGTATGAGCTAGGTTATGCACCTGTGGCAATAATAAAGGTAAACAAATACTTTGGAAATGCTCCTCTCACAGTAGAGTTTGATGCTTCAAATAGCTTTGATCCTGATGGCTCTATAAAGAGCTATGAATGGGACTTTGGAGATGGCTCAAAAGATAGTGGTGTAGCAAAGTCGCACACATTTGCTTCAAAGGGCATATACTTTGTTAAACTATGCGTAACTGATGAAAATAATCTTGCTAGCGAGGCAACTGTTACAATACAAGTTGGTCTGGAAAGCTACAATCCAGTACCAATAATACTTGCTGATAAATACTACGGAGAAGTACCACTAACAATAAACTTTGACGGTTCTTCAAGCTTCGATCCAGATGGCTCAATAACAAAGTACTATTGGAAGTTTGGTGATGGTGGTACTTCAACAGATAAAAAACCAACACACACTTATGAAAAAATGGGTAATTATTTAGTATCGCTGACCGTTGAAGACGATAAAGGAAATAAATCTACAGCATATCAAAGAATTCAAGTAAGGAAAAAGCCAGACATCTCGGAACTTTATGCTCCGGTTGCAATATTTATTGCAGACAAATACTTTGGTTTTCCACCGTTAACTGTGGCATTTGACGCTACTATGAGCTTTGATCCTGATGGCTCTATAAAGAGCTATGAATGGGACTTTGGAGATGGTTCAACAGCAACAGGTCCAATAGTTGCTCATATATTTTCTACAAAAGGATCGTTCTTTGTAAGGTTGCGTGTTACTGACCAAAATGGGCTGGTTGGCGAGTCAAGTACACTTATACAAGTTGGCTTGGACAATTATAAACCAGTGGCCATTATAAGAGCAGATAAATATGCTGGAAAAGCTCCACTTACAGTTAATTTCGATGCATCGTATAGCTTTGATCCTGACGGTACAATCGTGGCTTATCAATGGCAGTTTCCAGATGGTAACCTTGCTGTAGGTCCTACAGCAGTGTATACATTTACCAATGAAGGCTTGCACAAAGTGTCTCTAACAGTAATGGATAACAACAACAATGCTAACCAAACAGATGTATATATACAAGTAGGCAAATTACCAGTTGCCACTGTGGGCAAAATTTTGGTTAAAGTTGTTGACACTGAAGGCAGACCAATAAGTGGGGCAGCAGTATTTCTGTATAGGGAAGATCTGCCATTTTCACTAAACACTCCCGGATATGCAATATACACCAATGCTGAGGGCGAATATCTCTATGATTGTGTAGAGCCAAGTACAAAACCATACTACGCAAAAGCAATTAAAGATAACCTCTATGGAGAATCACAGCATGTGCTGGTGTCAGCTGGAATGCTAGTAACACTAAAAATAGTTGCATCTGAGGACTATGGCGAAATTGAGGTTTTGGTTGTTGACCAAAATGATACTAAAATTTCAGACGCCGAAGTTACAATACTTAACGAAGTTGGTTCTATCGAAGCAAGGTGCAAAACAAACTTAGGTGGCAGTTGCAACAGTGGACCAATAAAGGCGGGTAAAATAGTTTATGCAATGGCCTCAAAGGAGAACTATATGAGCGCTTACAGCGAACAGTTCCAAGTGATTGCAAGAAACCTACACAACGTAAAGCTTACCTTATATCCTAAAGGTGCTAACTCTGGCATTGATATTAACTTTGTTGCCCTTTGCGCAGATTGGGAGTGCAAAGAAAAGATTTCTGTGGTAACATCTGATAAAAATGAAGAAAAATATTATTATGCTAAGTTCCTGCTATACTTGTTTGCAAATGAAAGCACACAGGTTTCATCATATCTGCGTGCTGGTCTAGATAATCAAGAATCGCTTCCAGCCGAGGGTTACAAGATAAGGATAATGGAAGTAAAGGCGCCAACAGGCAGATTCCTTTATGCAACATGCTATAACCCCAGTAACAAGTATGAGATAAAGCCAAGCTGTGCAGCAAACGTTAACACAGGCTCAAAAATGAGCTTGTTGCAGTGGGACAGAATTCGTGGAACAAATGGTGCTGTTATACCTATAATTGTAAAGTTTGGTGTCGAAAAAGGTCTTGATTCAAACAGCACTTTGGAGCTACATTATGCAGCTAAAGCAATTCAACTTTCAGCTGAGCGCAATACAACTGAAAAGCTACTTACAATAAAAATTGGAGAACATATTGTGATAGAAGAAGAGATAAGCTGGTATTTCAAGCTTTATTCTGGTAATACCTTAATAAAAGATGGTCTTAGCGAGAAGACTCCAACAGATCTAAACATTGGCCAGGAGTATTGGCTATTTTATTCAATAAAGAACAATACAAAAGTCGATTATACTGGAGCAAAACTCGAGGTTTGGGATGAAAACATAGAAAGTGCAATTGTATTTCCAGATTTTAACACACCAAAACCACATGTTTTATATGTAAATATTCCTTCGCTAAAGCCAGGCCAAACTCTAGAAGATAAGGTAAAAATAAAAGCATCAAAAGCTGCGGAATTTACAAGGGTCGTATTTAAACTTTCAAAAGATAATAAAGTGCCAAAGGGCGGACAATCAACTGTTTTGTTCAAAGTATTGGCTACAAAATCAATGAAATTTGATGGATTACCACAAAGCTTGTTGCCAAATATTCCCATAAATATTACGGCATACCTTAAAGACTCTAACACAGGCCAAGGTGTAGCAAATGCTAATGTGGAGATCTATCTAAACGACACTCTGCTTGGAACCGTAGCAACTGAACCAAATGGTCGCTTCACTTATGTACAACCTTCAGGTACGGCATTGCCTAAACCAAATGATAAAGTAAAGCTAGTTGGATCTCACCCTGATTATACCAAAGCAGAGGCAACAATACCTGTTAGGCAGGGTGCCGTTGTAGGAATATCTTGTGTGACAATAAAGCCCTCTGAGCCTATAAAGCTCAACAAGGGTGAATCAAGCAAAGTTACTATTATAACAAAGAACTGTCCTGAAAAAGTCTCTGTGAAACTTGACTCAATGCTGTCATTATCACAGAGAGAATTCACAATGGATATAAATGAAACAAAGGACATAAGCTTTACAGCAAGCGGTGCAAACGTTACACAAGGTGTTTATCCAATATACGCAAGTGCTAAATTCATTAGTGGAAAAGTTTACAAGCAAATTGGTGTTGTCGATGTCATAGTAAACGACCCTAACTCCTGCTTTGTTATGGACAACTATATCTATGACATGAAAAGCGGCAAGGCAACCGGTAAAATAAAGAATAAATGTCTATACGCAAACAACGATCCTGATATACCTTTAATAACAATAGCAAACCCAGCAGTTGAAATAAAGTACGCTGAAAAGCCTGTAAGTATAACATTCAGGTGGCGTATAAGGTCTGAAGCTTTAGAAAATGGGACTAAAAGTTTAAGCGTTGTATCTTACAGCGCTACATCTACTTTAAATCTTACATCCACGTATGTTTCTGATCTGGCTGACTTTGTTGCTGATGATTACATCAAAGGCAATCCTGCAAAGGGAATAACAGGCCTTAAACAGGCTCCAAACTATACCGGCGGAAAACTCTGTAACGCTCGCTTTATACCAGAAAGTGATGACAAGCGAGTTGTTGTTTGGATTGAAGGTACAAAGATAATGGCGCGCTTCATTGGTGAGCGCGAAGAATCGGGTGAGTATACATTTACTTTGATAAATAAAGGCATCAAGAATACTCTATATACATTTATTAGTATTGATGATTATGTAACAAGGTGATAAAAATGAAAAACACTAAAATAGCAATATTTTTGGCTATAATTTTTGTGCTAAATACTCTGTATGCCCAAGAACTAAAAGTTAGCGTGTATCCAAATCCATTCGAGCAAGGAACAATAACTAATTTCACAATACATTTACCCCAAAATGAAACAGTAAGAGTACTTACAATAGACTTTTATTCCCAAGAAAACTACTTATTTCAAGTATCTCCACCAATATCTTCCCCAACCACTGTTTATGCTTGGAATGGATGTTATCCTAACAGCACACAATGTTTGCAGCCTGGGACTTATAAATATGTTGTAAAAGCTGGTTGTGGCTGTGGTGGTAGAAGGCAGTATGAGGCAACAGGCACTGTAGCAATTGTTGCCTCTGGCAGTAGTACTGGTGGAGGTACACAACCACCTTCTGGTTGTTATTCAACAGAGTCTGATTGCAAAAACAATAATTCAAACAAATGTAATTGCTTAAATGCGGTTAATTGCCAATATGACACAACAAATAAGTGTTATGTTTTTAGCAACTGTGATAACACAAAATGCGGTACAACTCAACCGCCAACTACTGCTAAAGAATCTATAACAACATTTATACAAAGAGTTGCACAAAGTGGATCAATAAACTACAGTGCAATAGGTGAGTGTCCAACTGATGAACCAACTGCCGAACCTGACAAAGGTAAAATGGGTTATTGGTGCAGAAAGAGCAATGTTGGTTCTGCTGGTGAGCGAGGGGCTATTCGATACTGGGCCTTGCTAAGAAATGATCCAAACAATTCCTACGATGACATCTCTGTTGAAATATATATCTTTATAGCAAGAGCAGCTTGTCAAAACCCACCACAAGCAGCAACTGTTGGTTGTGCTGAGTGTGTTCTTTTCTTAGAAAATATGAACAAAGTACACGAAATTCCAAAAATTGTAAGCGATGCTGCAGTTAATACCTTAAGAATATATCAAACTGGTGGCGGCGGTGGCACATTACCAACTCCTCAGCCTGGAACTCCAACTCCGACTCCTGGAGCATCACCACAGCCTTCAGCCACAGTCAGCGGTGGATTGACAGTTACTCTTAATCCTCCGTCAGTACCACAAGGCGGTTTAGCTACTTTTACAGTAACTACCACAACTGGTGCATCAATATCTAATATAACAATTTACATATTTGATCTTGAAGGTAGGCTTGTTTTTAGTACATCTGTTTCTGGAAACACATATACATGGAACGCAAGAAATAACAATGGTGAAGTTCTCGCAGCAGGCGTATACTTGTATAAAATAACAGCATCTACCCCAAGCGGTAATCTGTCAACAGATGCTATTAAATTTGCGATTGTTCCACAACAAGGGCAGCCACAGGTAACGCCCTCACAAACACCGGCTTCAGGCGGAGGTATTAGGGTTGATGTCTCACCTCAAATAATACAGCCAGGTGGTTCAATAACCTTTACAGTAAGCTCTGAAACTGGTGAGACAATCAACCAAATTTCTGTAAACATTTACGATCTAACTGGTGACACAGTTTATGAAAGTGGTTGGGTTAATGGCACCAAACTAACATGGAATGGCGTTGGAAATTATGGCACATGGAATGGTAAGGTTTTAGGTGTTGGAGCTTACATATTTGTGGTTTATGCAAAAGCAGGAGCTAATACTAGAGGACCTGCAAAGGGTTACATTTACATAAAAACCGGGGCTGGAGCTACACCAGGGCCTGGTACTTCACCTACTGTGCCAGGAGCTTCGCCAACCACTGGTGTTAGCCCTGGAGCTCCAAGCCCAGGAGCGTCACCAACAACACCACAGCCCGTGACTGAATGTGTTACTAGCACTGACTGCAAATGTGGAGATGGCTGTTATCAAGGCCGTTGCATACATCCAGAACTTACTATAAATGGAAGCGCAAATAGCCTGCTGGCTTACACAGGTAAGCCATTAGAAACTACTATTGTTTGGACAATAACAAATGTTGGTGATGATGCTGCAGTTATAAAAGAAGTTACCCCTACAGGGTGCGATGGTTTAACCTGCAATATAAGAGTTGAAGCAGGTGCCACAGTAAAACTCGCTGAAAGTAATAAAAACGATAAAAGTAATAAAACGCAGACCATTTACTTAGCAGAAAAAATAAACTTGCAAGAATCTAAAAAAAGTAGCGATTATGGTAAAGAAACTGCAATATACCTCCAAGGCGGTGACACGAATGATGCAAACAAATTTAAGTTTGATTATGGTGAGGTTGAAGTTGGCTTAGAATGGAAAACAGTAAAACTAAGTAACATCTATAAAAGTCCTATTGTTGTAGCTAAGCCAGTTGAGTCTTGTACAGGCCAGGGTGAAACCCAGTGTGATTTGGTTGTTGTTAGAATTAGAAATGTTTTAAGCAATAGTTTTGAAGTTAGATTACAAAAATGGGGTGATAAAGAGGACGGTAATATATCTCGAAAGTATAGGGTGCAATACCTTGTTTTAGAAGAAGGTCACTACGACAACGTTTCTGGTTTAGAGATAGAAGCGGGCAAATTTAAAACGAACCATACACCCTACTTTGGAGCTTTCAAAAAGAACTTCGCTTTTAAACCAAAACCGGTTTTGATTACTAGCATTGTTACTTTTAATGGCGATCAACCCGCAGTTACTAGAAATATAAATCCGTGCAGAGATTGGATAAGTCCTTATCCTGGAGTTATTGTAATTATTTGTGGTGAAACAGACTTCATTACTAAAATCCAAGAAAAGAAAAATAGGAACATCTTTAACTTAGGACACAATGTTGAAGATATACACTATATTGCAATAAGCCCTGGAAGGGCCACAATAAACGACACTCAATGGGAAGTAAGATTTGTTCCAAATGTTGATGATAAAGGTACGACAATATACTTTGAGACAGACTTTCCTGAAGAACCCATTGTGGTTGGAGATGTTCAGTCACAAAACGAGGATGAGGCAATAATGCTTAGATTCTTTGATAAAAAAAGAGACTCTATACACTTATTTGTTGCAGAGGAAGACAGTAAAAAAGGCCTAGGCCTTTTAGTTCCAAACTGGTGGAGCCACAGTCCAGAAGAGGTTGGTTATGTTGCAATAGCTAAGGTTGGTGCAACAGGTCTAAAAGCTGTTATAGAAACTGACAAGGATGGTTGTACTTGTCCACCTTGTACCATAAGCTTTGACGGTTCAAAAAGCACGGGTGATATAGTTAGCTATGAATGGGACTTTGGAGATGGTTCAACAGCAACAGGTGTTAAAGTAGCACATACATACACAAAAACAGGCACTTATACTGTAAAGCTAACTGTGCGAGATAAAGCCGGCAATACTGCAAGTGCAACAAAAACAATTGTTGTTGGTGATTGTTTCCATCCAATAAGCGGTACTGTTATAGAACCAGGTAAAAGCATAAAAATAATTCAAAAAATATCCGGTCTTAAACCCGGAAGGTATGAATTCGACTTACATGTTAAATACACAGATCAATTTGGTGCAAGTAATAAGCAAGCCAATGAATGGAATAAAATAGTTGTTGAGGTTGCTAAACTCGGAAGTGAAAAGTTCTCTGTAAAGTTAGTTGGTGAAGCTCAAGACTTTTGCATAGGTCCTAATGGCTTATTTGGTATCACTGGAAAAGCAGCAGTGCCAAAGGTTAAGTTATCATGGCAATTTGAGGGTGACGCAGCAATAAAGATTGACGATTGTGATGAAAAAGACACGGATGATTTCATATACTGTGATCCAACCCAATTTTCTATAGAACTGGCGCAAAAACTAAAGAAAATATCTGATCTGGTAGCAAGCAAAAGATATGCTGAAATAAAGCAGTATACATCTTTCAAAGCACACCTTATTGGTGACAATTACTCTGAAAGTTTCCAAAAAGACTTTGCAAAAGCATACACTGAAGGGTTCCTTAAAGCGCCAACATGGTTTACTTCAGGTACAACTCCTTGGAATAAGTATTTCTATGATCCAAATGCATTAAGCTTTGAACCAAGGCAGATAGATAGTGGTTTATATTTGGTAACAATAGATATAAATTTCAACAATGAAGATTGGGTTTTCTTCAGAGAAGGCAAACCAGACGCAAAAATAAGGGTAAGATTTGAAAAGTTGCGAGATGCTAGTGCCGATGTTGAACAATTACCTTTCTACTACATGTCATTCAACGGTCTAGTAGGGAAGGATGGTCGCTCTGACTATGGCCTAGGTTACGAAAACCAACGCGAACCAATTGTAATAAGTGTTATGGGCACATCAGATAAGGTTGAAACCACGACAAAAGCTGGAAGAACAATTTTCACCACAGCAACTTATAAAGATTTGGAAGAAATTTTAGAGGCACAAAGCAAGTTGTTCAAAGTGGACTTTAGTAGCAAAAAGATGGAACTTTATTATAGCCAGGCAGTGCCTGTGTTAATGGGTATAAAGAGTAAAAATGGTAGTGGCGAATGTTTCTATATGCTTTATAGCATGCAATCAGTTGTTGGTTCTAATCTTAATGGTGTAAGCTACTGGACTGGCATAGCGACATCACCTGACTTAAATTGTGGTGACTTCCATGGACTAGAACTTCCTTATATGCAAAAAGATATTCCTGCAGCACAGATAGATAATAGCTGTGCAGCGAAGAAAAACAACCTACCAGCGTTTGGTTTCCATTGGAAAGACGCTGCAAATGACCAAAGTATTTTCTTAAGAACAGTATTCTATACCCCGCATGGAAAACAGATGAGCATTTCAAATGCTTGCAGTGGTGATGTTTGCTTGCTAGCGTCAAAAAGTGGCATTAGCAAAGATTCTGGCCAAAGCATAAGTATAGATAGCACATTAAACGCAGATAAAATAAGTGATATAATAAAATTGATTGAACAGGAATATGTCTGTGTTGTACCAGAGCTCCAAGATGTGCACCCATCTCAAAACAGCTATGTGTTCTTCTGGAATGAGAGTAAATTGCTAAAAGAACTAGAAACAGCTAAAGCAAGGATTGCAAGCGAATGGAGCTTCAATTGGCAAAACTACAAATGTGAATAGTAACTACAAAGGCCAACTGAAATAAAAACTATGATGAAAAGCGCTTTTCTAGTGCTTTTTTAACTTTCTCTACGTCCAAACCCAATCTTATAATTCGGCTCTGTCCTCTAAACCCCTTTCCTGAATTTGTTGTTAATATGACCCCATAAGTTTCAAGTTCACCTATATACTCTTGAAACCATCTTATGCTAACTGGTGCAATGTTAAATTTTGAAGCAACCCTTCTATATTCATCGTAAACTTCACCACTACATAAGGCTTGTTCATCGTCAAATCTTTTTATTCCTTTGTTTGCTGCAGTTAGTCTTGCTATTGCATAAATAACAAGCTGTTGTTGTTCTGGTAAGGTTGATATTAAGTCAATCGCAATCTCTTCTTCAACTTCACTCTTCGCCTGTTTAACTTCAGCATCTGTAACTTTTGTCAGCATATTTTTTTCTGCAAGCTCGCCAGCGCGAAGCAATAACATCATGGCTGCTCTAGCATCACCGGATTCCTGTGCAGCAATGGCTGCAGCACAATTTATTGCGGATTCGTCAACCACATCTTTTTTGAAAGCCATCTTTACCCTATCTCTTAGTATCTCCACAAGTTCACTTGCATTATATGGTGGGAAAATTAGTTCTTTTTCACAAAGAGAGCTTTTTGTCCTAGCATCTAACCTTTCCTTAAAATTTATCTGATTGCTTATGCCTATGATAGACACAGAACCACGCTTTAGCTCATCATTGGCTCTTGTTAAAGTGTATATGAGCTCATCAAGATCCTTTACTTTGTCTATTTCATCCATTGCAATTATCAGCTTAGTATCATTTTTATTACAATAGTCCAAAAGTGTTTCGTACATAAAAGTGCCGCTATAGCCTATTATATCCCTTTCTGGGCAAAGTTTTTGTACAACGCTGCTCATAACTTTATACTTGCTGTTATACTGCCTACAGTTAGAATAACTAGTTTTTACCGGTAAGTTGTTTTTGAGCGAAAACTCGTCCAACTGATTAATAACATACTTCGTGCAGCAAGTTTTTCCAGTGCCAGGCTTCCCATAAACAAAAAGATTTACCGGTTTACCGCCGCTGGCGCAAACACTTAGGGCTGAGACCAGGGCTTCAATTTGCTTTTCTCTAAATGGCAGTCTTTCAGGCATATAAGAGGGAAGCATTATGTTGCGATTTTCAAAAATATGGCTTTCAGATACGCGATTGTCAAATATATTTCCCATACCGCCCCCTAAATATTAAAACCAGCATAAAAAAATAAAATTACAAATAGTTCGAAAAACAATAACACGAGATTTATAAACGTTAAACTTAAAATGATGTGCATAAATTTAATTATATGTTTGATAATATATAACTATAAGAGCAAAAAACTGGTGAGGTGATATTTTTGGCCCTTTTGAATAAAGTCTTTAAAAAAGAGGAATTTGATATTGAAGAATTTCTGAATAGCCTTGATGTCGAAGAGGAAACAATGTATGAAGATGTTGATGCCTTTGTTAAGCCAATGGTTTTGTCTGAGGAAGCAGACGTTGATAAAGTTATGAAGGAAGTAAAATCTGGAAATATAATTCTTCTCAATGTTGAGGCTCTTACAAAAAGGAATGTACTAAAAGTTAAGGAATACGTAAACAGACTAAAAGCCTTTGTTAATGAAATTGACGGTGACATTGCAAGGATTTCCCACGATAGAATAATAATAACACCGTCAAAAGTGAAAATAATAAAGAAAAAAATAAAAGAATAAAAAACAAAAAAAACAGAACCAGAATAAAACTGGGTTAGCACAATGCTGTGCTTACCCAGGTAATGGTCTTTGTTTACTCTTTAATAAATCACTTAGTCATAGGAATTCTGCCAACATTTTCTGCGGCTTTACTTGAGCTCCAAATAGTGATCCAATTTCATCCTCTATAAGTTCCAATCTTTGTTTAAGATATTCACCAAGATCGTATGTAGCTATTAGCTTTCTTGTCACATCAACATACTTTTCAACACTTCCTTTTGCAATTGTTAGGATAAGCCCTTCTTTTCCACATTTTGTACAGATACCGCTTAGCGGCATTCTTCTATATTTACTATTACAGTTTGTACATCTAAACTGCTGCTTGCAAAAAGATCGAGTATTGCCAATAATATCTGGAAGTAGATGTGTTTCAATAACTCTCGCTAAAGAATCCTTTAAATTAACCGCCTTGATCTTGCTTTGTACTTCAGCTTGCTTAAAGACTTTTTCTTCCATCGTTTTTAATCTTACATATGTTGAATATTCAGGTCCACCACACACGTCTGACGACTCATGAGTATAAAAGAAACCATCATACTGTTTGGTCGAGTTTAGTCTATTCTCAACACATTCAACTTTGACCGCTTCAGGCATAGCATAATTTAGACTTTTTTCATATAATTCTAGTGGATATTTGTCACAGATTTCCATGCAATAAACTTCCGTATCTATTTCGTCTGGCTTTAGCACTGTTGTAAATACCAATGGAGCGTCCATTCTTCCGCCCCGCGAGCTTGAGAGGTATTCCTGCGAAAAGTTGAGTAATACATCCATAAGTAGTATCACTGAGTCTTGATCTCCATCAGCATTTCTTCTTTTAGTTTGATGGAAATATGGGTGTGCCAAACAAGCTCTAGTTTTTGTGTACCCTATTATTCTACCAACTATAGCTGCTGATGTGTGAGGTGCCAAAGCTAGCACTAAATGTCCAATAAGATCCTCCCTGCTTTTTACCTTATAAAAAGCTTCTAATCCATAAAACTTTTGAAGTTCTTCATCTATAAAATTTGCAACCTTTACTAAAAAGTCACCTGCTTTGTTATGTATAATTATATCTTGGGGCTTAAGCTCAACAATTTGCTCATCACTTGTGAGTTCTTTGCCAAAAACATCTTTGGTATAACCCAAAGAACGCAACTTTTCAACACCGATGTTTGCTTCTTTCGGCTTAAAATGAGTAATGGGAACATTTATCAAATCATACCTGATTGTTCCATCCCTAAAAATGTGCAGGTTGTACTTGGCTCTCAAAAGCCCTTTTTCAATGGGCTCAAATATCTTATTTGTGCTTGTAAGGCCATGTACTCCTTTGAAAGAGTCCGGGGCCTTAATAACTAAATTTTCAGTAGCCTCTTTTAGAAGCAGATCAATGCGCTCGTTTCTGGAATGATAAATTCTGGTTGGTTTTTTGCACTTTTCACATCTTTCCTTTTGTGATCTCATATTACAGTTTGGGCACACTCTTACTGAGACTGTGCGAACATTGCATCTTCTGCAAAAGTAATGTGCCATTGTTTGTCCACATTTTGGACACTGGAAAACAGCAATTTCAATTTCTATACCCCCTTTTTTTTCAGAAATATCAGCTGCTTTAATTACACTCCTAGTGCTTCCACCATAGTCTCCTATGGGAAACAATGTGTGTGGGCTACCCTTCATAAGTCTTTCATCTGATGCCTCAGGTCTTCCCATCCTGGCGCCCAAAAAGGTGCCACACTTGTCCCTTATCTTTATTCCGCATAGCTTTGTCAGAAACTTATTAACATCTTCTGTTGCATCCTCTGTTACCTTATCTATGTCAACTTTTTCAAAAAGGTAAAATAATACTTTTGAATCAGGTTCCTCGATAATTATTCCATTTTCAGAGACCCTGTGTGGTAACCCGATTTTTTCTAGAATCTCTTTAACAGTTTTGTCATATTCTATCACTAAAATGTTTTCTTTTCTGCTAAATTTGCATTCTTTTATTGCCTTTATTAACCTCTTTATTTCGCCTACGCTTGCTGCTTTGTAATAGTAGGTATACTTAGGATGCAAAGCCATGCCGTGCCTTTTTGATAACTCTAAAGCCTCCTCGAAAGAAACTCTAAAAGGATCATTTATTGCTTTTACAATTAACTCACGATCATTTTCATTAACATCTGACTTTTTGATAATTTCTTCAAGCTCTAAGGCCCACCATTCTTCGTTGTAACCTGCTGGTAAAAGAGGGTGTGCGCTATACTTGAAATCACCATAAGAAACTAGCAGATCTCCGAGAAATAGTATTTTTTCTACATTGTCTTTAATAGCATTTGCATCATCGGCGGATTTTATCCTCACTACTGAGCCGTCTTTGAGTTTTACAATAGGCCCTTCAATGCTGTCACAAGCAGTTATAACAGCAGATTTGCCAGGTCTTTCTATTTTTATTTGGGTACCTATTGCAATAAACCCATCGAGTAGTGCCATTGTAGCTGGGTGCATGGCTTTACCCATGATGCCGCTTGCTCTGGTACGTCCATAACGTAATCTGAAGCCACCCATTTGCCCAGGATACGCAAGAATAGGTCTTCCAACAGCAACACCTTCCAGATATTTGTAGCTAGGTTCAATATCAAATGCTGTCTGTTCACTTTTTTCGTGTTTTATTATGCTTTCAAGCCAGCTCCAATCTAGTCCAAGCATAGAAGCAAACTTTAATGCCTTTCTTGCCTTTAAAGCCACACCCTCACTAATAACTAGACAGGCACCTCCTCGAACCCTATTATGTGGTATTCTTGGCAAATCCCTGTGTACAGAAACTTCTCGTTCTTCTGTGGGTTCACCATTTATGCACACAGGGCAACCACTTATAATTTTCCTTATTTCATCATCACTCATTTTGTACTGTCTGCTAACTATTTCGTCGTATATTTGAACTTCTTCAACATAGCGCTCAATCTCATCCTTTGTTGGCTTATATCTGTCAAGCCCCAATAGTTTTCGAGCATAATCACCCAGTATCAAAGGCAGTACTTGAACAGTACCGCCAGCAGCTCTTATGGGTCCAGCGTAGTAGATATCTATGTATTGTGTTCCATCAGGGTTTTTTGATATCTTAACCTTTGTAATACCATCTATGGGTGCTACAACTACCCCTTCTGTTTGAAGTACCAAAGCAGTTTTTATTGCTTGTTCAATTCTTTTTTCTTCATCAGGTATGTTACAAATCTTATTTGTTACTATTTCTTCAAAAATCTTAAATATAGCTTTAGTTCTCTTATTTTCTCCAACGAGCTCATTTATTATTTCTCTATATCTTTTTGCTACGCCTGGAGGACCTGTTATTGTTTCAGCTCTTTCAGCAAGGTCACTCACTGGTTTAGTTTCAACTTCATCTATGTAATCATAACCCTTTTTCCTAGCTTTTTCAGCCACTTTAAATGCTATTTGTGTTTGTTCTTCTATTTTTTTGTAATAGTTTTTAATTTCGTCACTTGCAATTATATCCATCAAGACACCATCATTCTTGCATATATCTTTCTATCCTTTAAGTTCATAGCAATTGCTATGCCGGGTGTTGGCACATGTCCAAGCTTTATCTGATAAGCAGTCCTGTCCTGCCAAGTGCTGTTGTTTATGATTGTTGTACCCCTATATGTCAAGTAACCAGTATGGTGTAAATCACCCATCAAAACAATATCAGGACACTCTTTTAGGACCAAAACGTTTTTTCTTTCAGGAGCATATGGTTGACTAAGACCATATGTAAGCATAAGGCTTCTACGCCTTAGTAGTTCAACAACACCATATTCTGGTTTTTCGTAGCTTAAACCACTGACACTCGCAATCAGGTCATGTAAGCAAGAGCCATGATATAAAAGCACCTTTACACCTTCAATTTCAACCCAGCTTGGTGATCCTAGCAAATGAATATTTTCAGCAGCATATAGCTTTGGAACCAGTTTTTTTGGAATTGGTGGCTGTGGGTCAGCCCATCTAACCGCATCGTGCTGTCCAGGTATTATAAATATCTCTATATGTTGCGGAATCTGAAGCATATAATCAGAGAAAACATCGTACTGTTCTTTTATGCTTTTTATGTTAAGTTCGCTGTATTGCATTGGATAGACTCCAACACCATCTACATTATCCCCAGTTACGAACAAATATTTCATCTTTTTTACAAACTTTTTTTCCTCTGGCGTGCCAACGTCACCATTAAGCCAGGAGATAAATTTCTGAAATGCAGCTTCCAAAAAAAGTTTGCTGCCAACATGTAAATCAGATATACTTGCTATATATACGTCTTTCTTTGTCAATTTCATTTCTCTTTGTGGAATATCTGGCCAAATGATTTCTTTTGCTAATATCATATCTCCTGCTATCTTTATACCGCGAACACATATTACGTCATCCAGCATTATCTTATGTCTTTCAGATTCGACAACATGCTCATTCTTTGATAGTATGACTATGCACCGATCTTCTAAATCTTCTAGCTCTATTGCAGTATTACCTGTTTTTGTTTCCCACTTTCTATAAACCATGCCAATTACTTCAACTTCTTCCTTCTCTTTCAAATACCTTGTGTTTTTGATCGATTTTGCGCGTATACTATGCCTTTGCTCAAGTATGTTTTTTAATGAGATGAACTTATCTCTGAAAAGTTCGAGAAAATCTTGTGAGGTACCATGACCACAACTTTTACTATCAACCTCAAATTCTTGCATAATTCTAAATTTTTTCGCCGTGGTCTCTACTAAGAACTTTTGTTTGCCACTTTCACTAGGCCTTGTTTCTTCAACTAAAGCAATCTTTGTTTTTACCATCTTTTTTTCTATATCCTTTCTAGTAACAACAAAAAGGCCTTCATTAGCTAGCTCTTCTATAATCTGGCGCCAATCCGATCTTATTGAAAGAATGTCCAAAGCTTCCTTGCTTAATACGACCTTTTTATCTCTAGCAAAATCTAAAATAGAATCACATATGTTTTGAGTTTCCTCAGCCATGGTATCATTCTAGTTCCTTTATTTTTTCTTTGACACCTTCTAGCTTACTTATGGCAGTCCATATTGCTGTCCTCGTGTGCAATGGCATATTTATATCGTTGCTTATATCATCCAGCAAATAAATTGCCATCGAGCAATCAACAGTGCTGGGTTTTTTGCCACTGACTTTTTTCATAGCATTTTCCACAGTGGCTCTTATGTTTCGAGGAACCGCCCGATCTTCCACAATTTCTTTCATTGTTTGAATTGCTGCCTCTAGTTCTTCTTTGATTCCCTTTTTCATAGAAACACCTCAAAAGTAGTCTTCAAAAATTAATGTGGAAAAGGTTTAAAGATATTATTTGTTCTGTTGAAATTCGCAAAATATCCGCAAGATTTGACCTCAAATTTAGCAGAGCCCAATTCACATAAGTTTATAACTGTTTTCTCTTAAATTATTAAATTATTTTGTAGCATTATTTTACAAAAAACTGGTGATTTTTACGCTAAAAATTAATTTTAGCAGTATATATGCCGGAAATTACCTGCGTTATCTTTTACTTGCGGCATTACTATTTGTCATTCTTCCAATAATAGCCTTTATTTATCCAGGCATAGAAAAAGGAATAGACCTGACTGGCGGTACACTAATAATAGTAAAAACTGAAAAGCACGTTGACCCAGTTTTTCTAGAGGGTATTCTTTCAAAATATGAGCTTACCGAACTAAAAATTGTTCCTTTTTCTGGTGGTGTTCAGATTCATTTCGGTTCGAGCAAAAAAATAGACAATGCGTCAAAAATTCTAAAAGATGCAAATAACCTATTTAATTCAGATCCTCAACAAAGTCTTGCTTTGTGCCATAGTGCTTTTTCACAGCTAAGTACCTTATACAAAGCAGAGGTACCAATTGATCCGAAAACATGCATCGAAGAAGGCCACAAAGCATTAGTTCTAAGCAAGGAGTCACTTAAAGAGTCAATAAGTATGGACTTAATTAAATCTCTGGAGTTAAACGAAAGTGAAGCGCAAAGGATCCAATACACTGAAATAGCACCTGCTTTGGGTGAACTCTTTTGGAGAACCGCTGTGAGCGCACTTATAATATCTTGTTTGGTGCTTTTTTTACTGATGTTCATTTTCTTTAGAGAGTTTATACCTGTTGTTGCTATCTTGCAAGCAGCCGTTTTTGATGTTCTATGTGCTTTAGCTGCTTATGCAGTGCTCAAAATTCCATTCTCTTTAACATCACTTTCAGCAATTTTGATGCTTATTGGTTACTCTATCGACACTGACATAATGCTTACTGCAAAAGTCCTAAAAGGTACGGGAAAACCCCGAGACAATGCTACCTTGGCTATGAAAACTGGTCTTATGATGACGGGTGTGTCTCTAATAACCTTTGCAGTTATGATGATTTTTTCATCAATATACTCAATTGACATAATATTCAGCATATCAGTTGTGCTATTTTATGGCCTTCTGGGGGACATATTCTCTACTTGGTTTGTTAATGCTCCCCTGATTTTATGGTACACTGAGAAAAAGATGAGGCAAAGGTGATTTTTGTGACAAGCAGCTTACAATTGCTTAAAAGTTACCGACTCTGGGTTCTTTTGCTAGGCATTATGGCGGGTATTGTTTGCATTACAATCGCTGGAATAAACTTTGGCATCGACTTTGAAGGCGGCACAATGTTCCAAATACAACTAAGTGAAAAAGTAGGTGGTTTAACAATGGAATCTGTGGCAAATGTCGTTGAGAAAAGGCTTAATTGGAGTGGACTCCAAGATGTAAGAGTCTATTCCACATCAACAGGAGAGGCCAATTTCATATTTGTTATTGTAAGAAATACTGACCCTAAAGAAATCGAAAATATTACATCTCTACTTACTCAGCAAGGAAGATTTGAAGCAAAGCTAGGCAAGGATGTTATCTTCACAGGTACTGATATAATTTCTATAGATGTAGGCACAAATGCTGTAAGAGTTCAAAAAATATCTGAAAAAAATTACCAGTGGATGCTTCCTTTTGTACTAAATATGGAAGCTGCACAGCGTTTCAGGGATCTAACATTTCACAAATGTGAGCCTATGATCCAGGCTGGAAACGAAATTGATTACGACTGCGAATACACATACTTCTTCATAGATAGGCCATATGACAAAGTACTTGTTATGTCAAAGCAAACATTTGAAAGTGATAAAGCACTTTTTCTTGCAGGTACCGAAGAAATACCAACAGGTACTTCCATAGAAGAAATAATTGAAACAATAGACACTAACATCATAATAGTTGATGTCAACTCACAAGAGTCAGTCGATGCTGTGCTATCAAAATTAACTGAAGCACTCAAAGAAAAGAAGGGCGTAATTGTAGACCCAAATATCGGAGAAAAAATAATTGAAAAAATTAGGGATCTAAACACAAATGTAAAGATTTTATATGCAAAAGATGACCCCTGGCTCTATAAAGCTTCTGGTATTCGCTCAGTTGTGCGTTTAACACCATCTGTTACTGGAAACAAGCCCTATGTTGAACGTAAGGAAGACATGCATCCACTAACAAATCTAATGATTACAGGCTCTGATAGAAGCTATGAAGAAGCCAGCCAAAAAAGAGAAGAACTGAAAATAATACTTAGTTCAGGTACCCTCCCAGTTTCTGTTGAGAGCATAAGCACATATTCCGTATCTCCAATACAAGGAAAAGACTTTCTTTTGCAAATCAGTGTTCTAGCCGTTATTGTGCTGCTAGTTGTCTCTTTGGTAATATTCCTTAGATACAAAAAACCAATACTGGCCTTCGCAATAATATTTACAGCTTTGGTTGAGGTTTTTTTAACAACCAGCTTTACATCATTTTTAGGCCAGAGTTTAGATATAGCTACACTCGCTGGTATAATAGCAATAGTTGGTACTGGAGTCAATGATCAGATAATAATAACAGACGAAATTTTGGAAGGAAGATCTGACGAAAAGAAAGAAGATATCTCACTAATTAGGAGAGCCAAAAGGGCATTTTTCATAGTTGTTGCAGCAGCCTCTACCACTGCAGCAACAATGCTTCCTATAATAATATTTGGAAATGTTCTTGTTAAGATTGTAGGTTTTGCAGTAGCTGTGCTAATAGGCGTAATCGTGGGCGTCCTAATAACAAGACCGGCATACAGTGAAATCATAAAATATCTTGTGTGATAAAGTAGGTAGGCAAAAGGTTGTTTTTATATGGTTAAAGAGAAACTAATTCGTTTAGGCTCTGAAGCAATGATTTTTTTGACTAGTTGGAACGGGCTTCTAGCAGTAAAAAAAACACGATTAAGAAAAAAATATAGGCACAAAGCACTTGATGAATTTTTAAGTGCCAAAAGGATAAAAAGAGAGATATCCCTTTTACATAGAGCAAAGCTTATTGGTGTAAAAACCCCATTCGTATTTAATTTCATACCTGAAAACCGAGAAATACTGCTAGAAAGAATACGTGGTAAAAAAGCCAAAGACTGCATAGAAAAAAATTTGGTGCTTTGTAAAAAAATAGCAAGATCAATATCTCTGATGCACAACTCAGGTATAATCCATGGCGATCTCACTACTGACAATATTATTGTAAAAGATGGTGAACCATACTTTATAGATTTTGGGCTTGGTTTTTATTCCACAAAAATAGAAGACAAAGCTACAGATCTACTAAACCTTAAAAGAAGCCTGCTTTCTTTAAAACCTACACTAAAAAAAGAATGGCAAACAATTGAAGAGAGCTATTCTAATTATGCAAATGGTGGTCCTCTTATCCTAAAAAAAATGGAAGATATACTAAACAGGGGGCGTTATGTTTCTTAACCTCACTTTTTGTTAATTTTATGCCTTCACGATATATTTAAATTAGTTTGTAGGAAAACTTATAATATACTTATTTTGAA
>JAWANJ010000009.1:5170-26883 GCA_038895395.1 Candidatus Iainarchaeum sp. | reverse complement strand
TCATCCCATTTTGAAAGATCTTAAAAAAGATTTCCAAGAAAATATTTACGCTTTCTATATAAGGATTAGCGAATATGATATGCCACTAAGAGTTGAAACGTTAATAAGCCAAAAATCTGATATAAAAGAAGAAATTGAAAAAGTAGCAAGCGTAGTATACGCTCTGAGTAAAGGTCATAGAGAATATAGTTATCCCTTCGTGCTTATTGAGGCAGATCTCCATGCACGTCTTATGCCACAAGAAGTAGATGCTGTAATGGATAGAATAAACAGCATGCTAAATTCAACAAGCTTTGCTTTGAGAAGAAATAGAAGGCCTTTTGATTAGGTGATTTGTGTGGAAGAAAAAGAAAAAAATCATCTTGGAGTTGTGGTTTCAACACAAAATTCTCCAAACACAGAATTTTTTTATTTTGTTGTTACCTCTGGAAAGGTCAAAAGAGGCCAGTTCGTAAAGCTTGATGTTCCTGAGGGCACTTTGCTTGCACTAATAACAGACATATTTAAATCAAACAAATACTTTGAGAGGGCCGATTCCGTAAAAGAATTTGAAAACAGAGGCAGTTCTATTCTTGAACAGTTTCCTGCCTCTGAGTGGGAATATACTGTTGCTGTTGCAAAACCGTTAGGCTTATTTCAGGAAGGACAAACTGGAAAACTAGCGATACCACCTTCGCCTGGTTGTAGAGTTTTTTCTGCAGACAATTTGCTCTTAAAAAAATTTTACAATATGGATGATGAAGGCCTTTACATTGGCAATGTTGAGGCTCACAATCTACAAGTAAAGCTTAACATGACAAAACTGTTAAAGAAACATCTTGCAATTTTGAGCATAAGCGGTGCTGGGAAATCATACTGCGCTTCTGTTCTTTTTGAGGAGCTTTTAAGCAGAAGTGAAAAACTTGGGAGAATAGCCTGCATTGTTTTTGATCCTCATGGCGAATATTCTTGCTTTGCTGAACCTTCTGATGGCGGTTTTACAGATTTTAGCAGTAAAACCATTGTAATAAAAGGCTCAGACATAAGGATATCTGTTTCTAGTTTTGGTTCAAAAATGCTTTCAAGTTTGGCCACTGGTCTTAGCACTGTACAACTTAGAGCCCTGAACAAAGCAATCGCTACACTTAAAGAGCAGATGCGTTCTGGTTCAGGTCCGTTTGAGCTCAAGGACATTATGGATGCAGTAAAGAAGTTGGATGATATAAAAGACGCCACAAAGGATGTTGTTATTTCATGGCTTTCAGATATAGAATCAATGCAACTCTTTGCAAAGCTAGATTATCCAAACATAGCCCAAATAACACAACCAGGCAAACTAGTTGTGATAGACCTTTCCGATATAATTGACATGAAAAAGAAACAGGTTATTGTAAGCTACTTCTCGCAAGAACTATTTAACTTAAGACGCAAAGAAAAAATACCCCCTTTTCTATTAGTCATTGAAGAAAGTCACCAATTCTGCCCGGAAAAAACAAAAGAGGAAAATGCCATATCCAGAAACATAATAAGAACAATAGCCAGAGAAGGGCGAAAGTTTGGTGCATGCCTTTGCTTAATTTCTCAAAGACCTGTGCATTTGGACACTACCACCCTAAGCCAGTGCAATACCAAGATAATACTTAGAATAGTAAATCCTTATGACCTAAAACACATTGCAGAATCTGCTGAGGCCATAGACCAAAGAAGCCTCGAAATGTTAACCTCTTTGCCTGTGGGTGAGGCCCTCATAGTTGGTGAAGCAGTAGGTTATCCACTGTTCTTTCGTGTGAGAAAAAGAAGGTCAAAGCCATCAAAACATGAAACAACCTTGGAAGATGAGGCCAAAAAATTTGAGCTAAAAAAAGAAAAAGACCAGATGGAAGCACAAGCATTCCTTTAAAACCTTTTCAGATATTACAAGATAAACACAAGAATATAAATTTTTAATTCTTTCCACACAAATCTCCTTAGTATCTGCTTTTAGTGGTGTCTGCATGAAAAAGCTTACAAGATTTGAAATTGCTAGAGTAATTGGTGCAAGATCACTGCAGCTTTCACTTGGTGCACCTCCACTTATCAAGCCGGAGAAAGGGGATACTCCCTATAGTGTCGCAAGAAAAGAATTTGAGCAAAAAGTTCTCCCCATGGCTGTTATCAGGACATATCCTGATGGTACTGTAGAAAGAGTAGAAATAGGGTGATCAAATGGGAAAGGCTGTTCCAAAGATAATAAAGAACAGAGCAAAGGAGCTTCTTAAGTTATATCCCGATAAGTTTACAACTGACTTTGAAAAAAACAAAAACTTTTTAAAGAGCATAAAGGTTCAACTCACAAAATTAGAGCTAAACCTAACAGCAAGCTATATAGCTAGGCTTGTTAAACTCACACAATCAAAGGAGTAAAGCAATCAAATTTAATCCCTTAATGATATTAGCTCTGCTTTTGTTATGTTGCCGTGCTCATCATCTTTACTAAGCAAATACAATGTTGCGCTAGCTGCTTTTTCCATGCCTTTCTCATGTGTTATTAAAAATATTTGATCTACAAACTTTGGTAAAACATCTCTTATTAGCTGACTTAGCACGCCAATTGTTCGTTCGTCAAGGTTATGTGTTGGCTCATCCAATATTAGAACCCTCAGATTTCTGGCCAAAACCAAAGAAGTAGAGATTCTAAGAACTAAAGCAGCAACGCTGCTCTCACCACCACTGAGAGTGCCTTGCACAGGCACCCAATCGCCGTTGCTTTTAACCATCAGCTCGTAAGTTTCTCCTGTAGATAACTTGATATCTGAATAATCGCCATAAGGATAAACGTTTGCCCATAGTTGTTTCATAGCTTGATTTATCGCATCTATTAATGCTTCTCTTAGCTCTTGCTGTGTAGACCTAAGAGAATTTATAAAAAGCAATAGTTTATCTGTGATAACCTCGGCAACTTTTATTTTTTCCTCAGTGGCCTTTATTTGTTCAGCCCTTTTTTCCATTTCTTCAATCCGTTGCCTTTTCTCTGATAAAATGTTTTTAAGGCTGTCAAGCTGCGTTTTAATATTCCTAATCTCCGCATTTTTGCGCTCAAATTCAGCCTTTATATCTAAAGCTTTGGTTTCATCAAATTTAAGTGTCGATATTTCTTCTGATATCTTTTGCAATTCATTTTCATATGTGATAAGCGTTTCTATGTTGCTTATAGCGTCCAATTCAATTCTTGCTAGTTCAAGTTCTTTTGTTTTTGCTTCGAGTTTTTCTTTTACATTGCCCAAATCTTTTTCTCTGGCTTCTAAATCCAAAAGCTCTTTTTGTAATACTGACAAAGCATTGTTGTTTTCTTTTATTCTTGTAGCTTTTTCAGCAAGACCTCTAAAAGAGGCCTTTATTTCAATTAATTCCTCTTGTTTTCTTTGAAGTTTTTCAGTTTCCTCTTCAGATAGAGTTATTTCTTCAAGCAGTTTTTTAGTAGCATCTTCGAGGTTCTTTATTACAGAATTGCATTCAGCAATAGCCTTTTGAAATTCATTCATTAATTCCTTTCTGTGTTCTTCAGTTAGTTTTTGATTACAAGTAGGGCAAACCGCTTTTGCTTTGCTTAACAACTTTATTTTTTCTTCATTATCACCAATCTTGTTTTTTTCAATTTCTATCTTTTCCCTAACTCTCGAAAGTTCGGATTCAATTTTTGCCCTTCTTTTTTTCAAAATATCTATTTTTTCTTTTACTCTGGAAATTTCATTTTCAGTTTCTCTTATTTTGGCCTCGATTTTTTCTGGTTCAATTGCATCTTTTGGTAGAGCTTTTAATAATCTGGAATTTTCGTCTTTCAAACCTTGAATCTTGACATTTTTTTCTCTAATTTTTGCCTTTATCTCATTAAGCTCTTCATACTTTTCCGATAGTTCTTTTTGTTCTTTTTCTATCTCAGAAAGTTTTTTCTCAGCAGACTCTCTATTCAACTCACCGATCTTTTTTCCTAGTGCTTTTTCAGCTCTTTCTAAATTGCTTTTTAGGTTTTCAATATTGCCGCTAAGTTTTGCACTTCTGTCCTTCAATTCGTTGTATTTTCTCTGTTTTTCTATGAGCTTGCTCATCTCAACTTTTGCTTCTTCAACTTTTTTTTCAGCATCTTTTAACAAAGCAATTTTTTCTTCAATTTCTTTATTTAACTTAACTGTTTCTTCCTTTAGCTCTAGATATTTGGCCTCGCTAAACAGAGCCTTCATTTCAGAGAGACTAATTTTCTTTTCATCCAGCACTGCTTTTATGTTATTTCTCAACGTAACTGCATTTTTTCTAACTTTTTCATATTTTTCAAGATCTAAAAGCTGGTCAAAGCGTAGCTTTCTTTCATTTGGACTTAGCTTAAGTATGTAATCAATGTGGTTTTGTTCAGCATACATTGCACGACTAAAAAGCTCATAGTCGATCCCTAAAATCTTTTCTGTTTCGCTGTTCACGTCGCTAACCTTTGGGCCTGCTATCAGCTTTCCGTTGCAATATAGCTTTGCTTCATTGGTTTTGCTGCCACAATAAACAACTCTTTCAACAAGATATTCTTTGTTATCAAATGAAAACTCCAAAGTAACCTTGGCATACTCTTGCTTGGAAGGCCTATTCATCACTATGCTTTCCATAGTAGTTTCTCTTCTTTGCAGTTCTGGGAATGTTCCAAAAAGAGCAAAACACAAAGCGTTTAAAACACTGCTTTTTCCGGCACCCATGCGTCCTATCAGTACATTGCTACCACGATCAAACTCTAGCTCTGTTTTCTTATGTGAGCGCCAGTTTTCTATAACAATTCGCTTTATCATAAAAACATTTTTTGTCAATTAACTTTAAAATTGGATTCAGATATGTGCTTAAATCCTGCTCACGTGTTCTAGTCTTACATCGCTTACGTGCTTTATCTTGTTAAGTTCTTCTTCAAGTTTGTCAAGAACGCCTTCTTTCTCTTCTAATACAAACACAGCAATTATGGCATTAAGGCCAAATGCGAAAGGTTCTATCTTTACGTCCTTTAAAGAGGCTATTTTTATTCTTGAAAGGGCCTCTTTTATGTGCTTTTCTTGGCCAGGCTCTTCAGGCATTATACGATATACTGCTATATTGTCAGCCATTTAGCTCACCTAAGGCCCTATAAACCCACATTCGGGGCATTTATATAGCTTTGTCTTTTTTCTACAACTATCACACCTAATTATATTGGATTTTTGACAATTTGGACACTTAAACTCAATATAGTCGTTTGTGACCACTGTATTGCATGTTATACATCTTTTCATATTTTCACCTAGGTAGCAGTAATTATTAATTCTTTTAACACTATATTTTTAAACAGTGATGGAGACCCCGTAGCTTAATAGGATAGAGCAGCCGGCTTCGGAATTTTTATTTTGGTGGTACCGGCAGGTTGAGGGTTCAAGTCCCTCCGGGGTCATAAATGTAAAAACTAAAAGAAGACCTCTTTGCCTTCCAAAAAATTACCCAAAGCTGCAGCAAATTCAGGTTCCTTACATTCTAAAAGTATCTCCTTGTTTTTCATGATCCTTGAACTTTTTAGCAAAGTTTTCAAAGGATCTTTTCCTCTTTTGGCCAAAAAGAGAGCTAAGCTCTTTAGGGTCAAGATCGCCTCACGTCCTTTTACATGTTCTATAATAACCAATCGATCATTTTCAATCCTTGGTCCTGATACAATATTCTTGTGCTTTTTTAGAAATGCTAAAACATTTTTCTCATCAAATACTGGTGGCCCAACTATTTTTTTTAAGTCGCTCAGTTTACTTTCTTCAACTTCAATTATGCAGTATATGCGTTCTTCAAGGTCTATGATACCATCGCTCAATAAAACAAATCCATTTCTGACAAGCCAATTTGCTGCTAGCTTCTTGAACCTCTTTAGCTGTCCAAGAATAGTGTCTCTAGCTTCAAGTGAGTTTAAAGTTATCTTAATTGCAACCAGTTGACGTTTTTTTGCAAGCTTAGCAACATACTTAACATCATACTTCTTTGCTTTTCGACCAAAGAAAAATCTCGTGCTGGGTCTTTTCAAAAAAATCCTACTTGCCACTACAAATCTTGCAAGTTGTTCAATATTGACTGCCGAAGCCACATTTCTTTTCGGATCTGTTGGATCTGGAAAAACTAATGAGCCCACGGCTTTGCATTTCTTAAGGTGCTTTTCGTCCAGAGCTATCCTGGTTTCTGGTTTCCATGTAGAAGCAGCTTTTATACAATTCAAAAAAGTTCCATATTTTAATATCAGAAGTTCAACAAGATATCCAGAAAATCCTTCTTTTGATATATCAGCACCATAGCATCCAATGCCTTTCATAAAAGCCTTTAATAGCCTAACTTCTTTCTTTTGTTCTGGTTTAAGCCTCCTTTTTAAAAACCTAGCATGAAAAGGGGATCTGTCCACCGCGCTTTTGAGCTCACTTGCTTTTGATACCTTATAACATGGTACAATCTCAACTTCATAGCCATCAACGATACCTTTTACATATGGGTGCTCACTATATTCTAGCCAATGTTCATAACCGGAAAGAGCTTCAAGACCTATCTTTATACCCTCCTTTTCGAATTGTTCTCTTGGAACAGTATCTTCAAAAAGAACAAAAATATCAAAATCTCTTTCTCCACGTAAGTGCGTGTCCCTGGAAAGGGAGCCACAAAGCATCACTTTAACATTTTTCCTAAGTGATTTTATTCTGTTGATTATCTTGTTTACTACTTTAAGCTCTTGTGCTTTTTCTAACTCACTAGGTGTAACTCTTTTTGCTACAATTTCAAGTATTTTCTGTATTTTTTGTTCAGAAGTCATATCAGTAACCTTTTAATATTGAAAACCTTTTAATTATATTTCATAAATGCAATGTGTGATTGAATGAATGAAAAGAAAGGATTGTTCACTAAGGGTGAGCTAATAGAATCTTATGGGCAAGTTAGCATCTATAATGGCACCCCATACAAGTTGTATGCAATAAAAACCAGTGAATTCACACCAGAACAACAAAGCTTTATAGATTTTTTAACAAATGCCGTAAAAAGGTCATATTCAATTGAAGAACTTAGCGCAACTTTGCCAATAGAGCACGCGGATGCTTTTGCAGAACGTTTTAACAGGGATATCGTGCAAACAATAGAAATAAACCAGCTCATGACAAAGCTTCCAAACGATGAGACTTATAAAGAAATGTTTGACTCTATGCTCAAACTTTTTGAGGATTATTTTCCAGAAATTGAAAGAAAAAGGGAAATAGTATCTAAAGTTTTGGGTGATTCCATAGGCTATGGCTTTCTAGAACCTCTAATGGAAGATGAAAATCTTGAAGAAATAATGATAAATGGCAAAGGAAAACCAATATTCGTCTTTCACAAAAAATATGGTACGTGCCGAACAAATCTGATCGTTGAAAACGAAAACACCATATATAGGCTTATAAGCAGAATCGCAGGTACAATTGGCAAAGCTTTTGATGAGGAACATCCACTGCTAGATGCAAGACTTCCAGGAGGTTCACGTGTAAATGCAACATTCAAGAATGTTACCCCTTTTGGTTACACACTCACTATAAGGAAGTTCAACAAAAACCCCATATCTATAATAGAGCTTATACAAAATAGAACCCTTAGCCCAGAGGTTGCTGCGTTTTTGTGGCTTGCTGTGGAAGGTTTGCGTTTAAATCCTGCAAACATCATAGTAAGCGGCGGTGCAAGTTCTGGAAAAACCACTTTGCTTAATGCCCTTTGCTCATTTATAAGACCAGAAGAGCGTATCATATCTATAGAAGACACATTAGAACTTGATTTTGGAGAACGTGAAAACGTAGTACAACTTGAGGCCAGACCAAAAATAATGAATGTCAATGAGGTTTCCATGAACGATTTGCTAAAAAATGCCCTTAGGATGCGCCCAGACAGAATAATAGTTGGAGAGGTTCGTGGCGAAGAGGCTCAAACAATGTTTGTTGCCATGGACACGGGCCATAAAGGCCTTCTAGGAACGTTGCATTCGAATAATTCGAGAGAGATGATATTAAGACTAAAATCAACACCAATGAACGTACCCGTTAATATGATTCCTCTTCTCGACTTAGCAGTTATAATGTTCAAGATATACACAAAGCAGCATGGTCTCATAAGACGCTTGCGCGAAATTGCCGAAATCGAACACATGGAAGAAAAAATATTGCTTAGCAATATCTACGAATGGAACAAGCGCAAGGACACCATAGAAAGAACCGATGTGCCGGCAAGAATACTTGACAAGTTTTCCGAAGCAACAGGACTAACAAAAAACGAAGTAATGCAAGAGATAGAAATAAGACAACATGTAATCGAATGGATGCTAAGCAACAAAATATCCCAGTGGTCTAAGGTTCAAAGCGTAATTTATCAATACTATACAGATCCGAAATCTCTTTTGGAAAAGGTCTTTAAGCGCTAAGTTTAATTTCTGCAATTTTCTCATATATTGGGCCGCTCTTAGTAAGAGTGGATTTCATTATATCCACGCTGGAAACCACAAAAGAGCTGCAAACTTTTGTTTCCTTTAGCTTATCAACCAAAGTTGCAAAGTCCTTTGCTGAAAGCCATTTATTTCTTGCAATAGTTAAATGTGCTGAAAATTTCTTGTCGTTTAACCCCACAAGCTCACAAACCTTTTTCTGAAGCATTTCAAGGTCTTTTTTACCCTCGTTCAATCCAACCCATAAAACTCTTGGCGCAAAGCAACCTATTCCATTAAGAGATATTTTAAATTGTTTTGTAGCCGATAAAGGCTCAAGCCTTCTTTTTATTTCTTCAACATAGCTTTCTGGAATTTCCCCAATAAATAACAATGTTATATGAAGATTTTCTTTCTCCACAAGCTTTATTCCTTTTTGTTTTATCTTCTCTGATAAATCTTGCCATATTTTTTCCTTAACATCATTTGGCAAATTAACTGCAATGAAAGTCCGCAACAATATCACCTTATTTCAACCTTTCTTTGATTTCCCTTTCAAATATCTTTAGACGTGCTAGATTTTCTTCCATCTTTCTATTGATAATCATCACAGCATCTCGTAAAAAATCTTCACTTACAATTATCCTGTTTTCTAACTTTACAGGTATCGCAACATCTTCTGTGCCAATCAATTCCACTATGATTTTTCCCGGTTTAATAGCTATAATTCCACCCCTTTTTATTCCAGCCCTATCTTTAATTTGAAGAAGCTTTAAGGCGTCAATCCTTCTGAAAGCACCTATGTGCATTATGAATGATTCCATTTTTAGCCACAGTTCACCTTCAGTGTTTTCATGTAAAGCATTCCAAATATCTTCAAATTTAACCTTCGAATGCCATTTTCTATGAAAATAGGCATTGTTTTTGCCTTTGCCTTTAACTCCTAAAAGAAGTATTCTGCCACTGCAGCTAGATGTTGTGAAAAAATTTTTTTTACTGTTTATAAACCTACACAATTCTATTATGAGCTCATCGGCTTCGCCCTTTTTTATGGCCTCTTCAAGACGTTTTTTGTGCCGTGCTTTTACCATTCTAAAACGTATGCTTGACTCTCCCGCATTGGTGCTCATAAAGATATCCTCTTCAGGTATATCTCTTTGTCCTTTATTTCAATTTTGGTTGCATAGCCTTCCTTAACAGAAGCAACGTTTACGCACACCGTTTTGCCAATTTTTATCTTGCCAGCAGAGTCATGAGCATGTCCACATATATGTAACAAAGGCCCCCTTTCTATTATCATCTTCTTAACCGCAGCGCTTCCTATGTGTTCATCTTCCGCTAAGTCAATAGGGGTGTCCTTAGGCGGCAGGTGTGTCAAAAAGATGCTATCCTTGCTGACCAATTGTTTGAGTTTTTTTTCAATTTCAAGCTCAGAAAAAAGAATCTCACCTGTTTTGCCAATTAAGCCACCACCAAATCCACAAAATTCAAAATCATTGAATGTAATTTTCTTATTATGTAAGGAAAAACCCTTTTCCTCAAGAAAACTCAATACTGCATTGGAGTCTAGATTGCCAGGTACTGCCATAACTCTTGTGAAATCCAAAAGTTCAAAGCACTTTGCAGCGTCACCACGATCTCCATAATTCGTTATGTCACCTGCAACTAGGATTAGATCCAAGCTTTCATTTTTAACTTTGCTTAGAATTGCTTTTAAGTTGTCAATTTTTTGATGTATATCACTAATAGCAAGTATGCGCATAGTTTCACCATTAAATATTTTTTTATTTGCTTCCTATAATAGTATGTGTGGGTTCATATGTTAAAAAAGGTTATATCTACAATGATAATTGTCCTTCTTTTTTCAACTAGCCATGCAAATGTTACAATTTACACCCCACAGGAGTGCATTTTGGAGAAAAATGGGGCTTTTGAAGCTAAGTATGTCCAACCTGGTGAAACAGTTGTGTTTATTTTTGACAGAAATAGTCTAAACTCTCACTGGGATTCAATAAAGGTAAGAAGTCCTTGGCCTAACTCAGCTCAAGTTGTTGATAGAGCAATAAGGTTAACATTAGAAGTGCCACCTACCGAAACACCCGGTGTTAAAAACACCGAAGTGACTTTAAGAGACGAAAGAACGGGTGTTGAAGAAAGCTACAACCTGGTGGTTTATGTTAAGAACGACCTTATAAAGGTTGGCATCAATGAAGCTCACATTGATTGCAACGTTGGTGACCAAGCTACTTACGAAGCCGTAATTACAAATGAAAGCCTATCAAAGCACGTTGTCATTATAAGAAGCTCGCTACCAGAAACTTGGTTTGCAGTCCAAAGAATATCATTAGAACCTAAAAGCTCAAAGGTGGTTTCACTAAATGTAAATGCATTCACGCCTGGCTATAAGAGGTTTAAATTTAAGGTAGAATCGGCTCTTTTTGAAAAGGAATTTGCAGAAAAAGAAGTAACTATGAAAATAATACCATCTTTGCAGTCAAAGTATACTGTTGCAATATATTCACTACCTTTTTTTTCAATGTCGTTGCTTCCAGGATACTTGCTAAACGCTATTCTTGGTTTTTTTCTAACATGATCATTTTCTCAAATGATCAAAATGAACGAAGAAACAATGTCTGCTTACTGCTCAGATTTGATTGCTCTAATTGAAAACGGTAAAATTAAAGATAAAAAACAACTTAACAAGGCAAAAATCGTTCTTGCAAAAAAATATGGTCTCAAAAAAATACCTACTGACCCAACTATATTACGTTTCGCTAAAGATGTGGCAAAATTGAGAGCTTTTTTGCTTAAAAAGCCCATGCGATCTTCTTCTGGAATCAATGTAGTTGCAATAATGGCAAAACCACACAAATGCCCTGGAAGCTGCATTTACTGTCCCAGCAGCCAAATAGATAGACCAACCCCAAAGAGTTACACAGGTAAAGAGCCTGCAACAATGAGAGCTTTGCAGTTTAACTTTGATCCTAAAAAACAAGTTGAGGAACGCATCAAACAACTTGTAGAAACAGGACATAGCGCAGTTAAAATAGAGCTTATCGTAATGGGGGGAACATTTTTAGCAACACCTTTGTCATATCAAAAGTATTTTATAAAAAATGCGATAGATGGCATAACTGGAGCAAAGTCAAAATCATTAGATGAAGCCAAAAAAAGAGCTGAAAAGTCTAAGCGTAGGATAATTGGAATAACATTTGAGACAAGGCCAGATTACTGCAAGAAGGTGCATGTTAATAGAATGTTAGATTTTGGTGGCACAAGGTGTGAAATTGGTGTACAAACAATAAGCGATTATGTATACAAAAAAATTAGCAGAGGTCACACAGTTGCTGATGTTATAGAAGCAACAAGGCTTCTTAAGGATGCTGGCTTTAAGGTATGTTATCACATAATGCCTGGTCTTCCTTATACAACCCCGAAAGAAGATCTCAAAAACTTCAAAAAACTTTTTAGCTCAAGTGATTTTATGCCAGACAATCTTAAAATCTATCCATGCTTGGTAATGAAAGACACAAAACTTAGTGAAATGTATGCTAGAGGTGACTATGAGCCACTAGATACAATGCAAGCAGCAAAACTCATAGCAAAAATGAAAAAATACATCCCATATTGGGTTAGAGTTATGCGTGTCCAGCGTGACATTCCCGCACAGCTTATCGAGGCTGGTGTAAAGAAAAGTAACCTTAGGCAGATTGTGCATCAAATACTAAAAAACAAGGGTTACAGTTGTCATTGCATAAGATGCAGAGAAGCAAAAATAAAGAGCTTATTGGAGAGCAAGCATTACACAATGGAAAATCTTAAACTTTTTGAGGATAGGTATTTTGCAAGCAATGGTGATGAAATTTTCTTGAGTCTCGAAGATAAGAAAAGAGAACTTCTATATGCATATTGTCGCTTACGGGTTCCACAAAATTCATTCAGGAAAGAGATTTCAAACAAAGCAGCAATAATAAGAGAGCTTCGTGTTCTTGGTGATCCACTACCATTAGGCGAAAAGCGCAAAGATGAAATTCAACACCAAGGTCTTGGTATGATGCTTCTTAAAGAGGCTGAACGTATCACAAGAGAAGAGTTTGATAGAAAAAAGCTATGTATAATCTCGGGTTTGGGTGTAAAAGAATATTATAGGAAAAAGTTTGGCTGCAAAGATATTGGTCCCTATGTTTATAAAATGATTTAATAATATAAAAATGGGAACTATGCTATGACCGATGCTGAAAACAAACAAAACTATGATAAGCTTGAAGATGCTTACAAGGAACTAATGCATTTTATTGAGAAATACCCTGTTCTTTTTCCAATACTTCACTCAACCCTTTTTATACAAATAATAAGAAGTCTTAAGAACGCAAAGGACTTAACAATGCTAAGCTCTGCTTTTCCTTATATCGAAAGAGAAGATATGGAAGAAATCTTGAATCTACTAATAAAAATAAATGTTGTTGGCACTTTCAAGGCAACAACAAAGGACTTTTATTATTTGACAGAAATGGGAAAAACATTTTTAGAGCTTTATGATAAAGCAAGGTTGGCAGTTCTTCGCGGTGGTTTAAAAGAGATAAAAGTCTAATTAACGACATCTTTTAAAGGCTTTTCATGTGAAGCATTACTATGGGCAAATCACTTGTAGCAACACTTGGTTTGGGCAAAGGTACTTGGGGCCATGTTGCGCGTATAATACAAGAAAATGAATGGGAAAAAATAGTACTAATAGGTACCGATTTTGCAAAAAATAACTTTAAACCAACAAAGCAATGTAATTGGATCATTGTAAACCCAAGAAGTGGTTTTAACACGCTTAAAGAACAAATAAAAGAGGGCTTGCCTGATGGCAACATAAGCATATGTCTTATTTCAGGTACTGGTAGAGAACATTCTGCCTTACTTTCAGCCTTGCGTGAATCTGGAAGGGACTTTGCTATTGTTATCTTAACACGCGAGGGCATAAAAGAATACTGATTGTTTTTAAACTGTTAAAATATAAAATATAGTATGATAGAATTAGCCCTTTTTTTCTTGCTGATAGCTGTTTTAATATTTGCCTTTTTTTTATACAAAAGAGCATCTTACCTTGAAGGACGCTTAGCAGAACTCTACTCTGAAAAACAGTCTCAAAGCACGCGTTATGGTCATATTGTAGAACAATGGTTGCCTCTGAGCAAAGATTTTCCTTTTAATCCAGAGAATTTTAGATTTATAGGTTCACCAATTGATGGCATTGCATTTGAGGATGACAACGTATTTTTCTGTGAATTTAAGTTTGCAGGTTCAAAACTCACCGAAAAAGAAAAAAAGATAAAAAAACTAATCCAAGAAAAAAAGGTTGAATGGTGTGAATTAGTTGTCAAATGAACCAAAAAAATCATACCTTAAAATCGCGGCTAAGCCACCAAGGCTTTTAAGCTTTTGTCCTGGCTCATTTTCATAATTGAATACATGAACCTTTGCACCACAACCTTCCGCAAGTTCCATAATTTGATACGTATCTTCCTTTTTCTCTTCAAGAAGTTTATCTAATACAAAGAGCTTTTCAACAGCTCCAGCTTCGCAAGCACTTTTAACCTGGTCAAAGCCGTATGTTGCCAATTTGCCTCGTGCTATTTTTTCTAAAAGCTCTTCTATAAGTCTAAATTCTTCGGCAATTTGCGAGTCTCTTGATATATTTTCAAACGCCTTGCTCTTTAACACCTCATTAACTCCTGTAATCCCAGTTGTGCTAGTACCTTGTACATAGATTTTGCCAGAATACTTTTTTTCTTCAAGAAATTTAAAAAGCTCATCTTTAACAAACCCCGGGCCTGCTATCACAATTGTTTTTGGATTCATATCAATTAACTTCTTAGCAACTTCCCCCAAATACTCTCTCGTATTTTCTTCCGATTCAAAACGTTTTCCTGACTTTCCGGATCGTATTTCAGCTTTAATCTCACACTTAAAGTCTCTGGTAATAGCAATGGTAGCATTTTCATCATCAATTACAACAATCGTTATCGGCTCTCTTTTTACTTTCGAGGCTTTTATAAGACGCTCCAGATGATACCTCCTAAGCTTTTTTTTAACTAGCTTGTACTTTTGGTTCAAAACTATTTCTATTACTTGCATCGAGTCAAGCGGAATATTTTCAAGGTTACCACCAAAAATTCTTCCGTTGACACGAAGTGACTTTCCAAAACTATCGAAACAAAAATCCTCAACTTCAATTTCTGCAGTGAATATTTTTCTCACAGCAGATGTGCCTTCTTTAGATTTTTCTTTCCTTGAGGTTTCACCTATGAGTAAGTCTCCTTTTTCAATAACCTTGCTTAAATGCCACAAATCATCCTCACTTTCTGGTATAAAGCTTATAATGCCCTGTTTTTCGTCAATGTTTAATATTCTCATAATAGAGCTATGATGGCACATCTTTAAAAGATTATCAAAAATGCTGGAGTTCTCATTACATTTTTTAACCATTTAACTCACATTTCATTTATGGCTAGAGAAGGGCGCGTCAGGATTGCCGTAATTGACGAAAAAAAATGTTTTTCAGATAAATGCGGCTCTTTGTGCGTGAGAATTTGTCCAGTTAATCGTTCAGGCAAACAATGCATAATACTTGCAGGGCAAAAACCAGAGGTTTCAGAAGTCCTATGTACTGGTTGTGGCATCTGCATACACAAATGCCCTTTTAAGGCAATAACCATAGTGAACTTAACAGCAAAGATTGACAACCCTGTGCATTGCTATGGTAAAAACAAGTTTAGACTTTATAACTTACCAATTCCTGTGAAAGGTGCAGTTGTTGGCCTTATAGGGAGCAACGCAATTGGAAAGTCAACTGCACTTAAAATTTTAGCTGGCAAGTTAATTCCAAGGCCAGACTGTGATGGAAAGCCAAGCTACCAGTCACTAATCGAACTATTTAAAGGGAAAGAGCTACAAAGCTACTTAGAAAAGCTTGTTAGCTCTGAAATAAAGGTATCTTTCAAGCCTCAAGAAATAAATAAGGTGCAAGAAGCTTTTAGTGGTACTGTCGAAGAACTTCTAAAAAATTTTGACAACAGTAACAATTTACCAGAGATCTCTGAGCTTTTGGATCTCAATAAGATACTTCATAGTAAAATCTCCAACCTAAGCGGTGGTGAACTTCAGAAAGTTTCCATTGCTGCTGCAATGCTAAAAGAGGCCGATTTCTATTTCTTTGATGAGCCAGCCTCATACCTTGATGTTCGAGAAAGACTTATTGTTGCTAAAGCAATAAGGCTTCTTGCCGAAAAAGGAAAGTATGTTCTTGTTGTCGAGCACGACTTAGCAGTTTTGGATTACTTAAGTGACTTTGTACATGTGTTATTCGGTGTCAAAGGTGCTTATGGTGTTGTAAGCACAAGAATGAGTGTTTTAAATGGTATAAATCAGTATATAGAGGGACACTTAAAGTCTGAAAACATAGTATTTAGAGACAAAGAGCTCAATTTTTCAAAAGTAGGCCAAAGCATAAAGAAAGATAAAAAATATTTCGATTACCCCGCTTTTACAAAACAGTATCCTGGATTCAAACTAGAAGCAAATCCCGGTTCGCTAATGGAAGGTGAAGTTGTTGGTATACTTGGGCCTAATGCTATTGGAAAAACAACATTTGTAAATATAATTGCAGGCAACTTGGAACACAGCAAAGGTTATTTTTCCTCTGGTCTTAAGCTATCTTACAAACCACAGTATATAAAAGCAGAAAAGAAAGAAAGTGTCTTCGAATATTTGATGCGAAACGAGTTAGATCTGGAAACTTTAAACTCTGAGGTTGAAAAAAGGCTTCATATAAAGGATCTATACGAATATGATATGACACACTTGAGTGGTGGTGAGTTGCAAAAGGTTTTAATAACAACAACGATCTGCAAAAAAGCCGATCTCTACTTGTTTGACGAACCTTCTGCGTTTCTTGATATTGAAGAAAGGCTTAATGTAGCTACACTTATTCGCTCTGTTGTCGAGAAAAAAAACAAAGCTTGCTTAGTTGTTGACCATGATCTCCTTTTCCAAGACTATTTGTGCGACAGATTCATTGTTTTTGAGGGTGAGCCTGGAAGGTATGGTAAAGCGTTCGAGCCAGAATCAAAAGAAACAGCAATGAACAGATTTTTGAAGAATTTCGAAATTACCTTTAGACGTGATCCGCAGACATACAGACCAAGGGCAAATAAACCGGGCTCTGTAAAGGACAAAGAGCAAAAAGAGTGGGGAAAGTATTATTACTTGTAATTCATATATGAATTTTACCAGCAGCTCGTTATCGTATAAGTCAACTTAGTTTCACTACCTGCTTTAACTGGAACATCAAACTCAAACGTGTATGCATCAACTTTTCTACTTTTGTGGCTGGAGTTTACCAACTCATTGTTTTTATAACTGCTCTTTTGAGTAGCTATGATCGTTATGTCTTCCAACTTGTGATTTCTGAAATTAATCTCATAGCTATTCTTAGTACAATTTTCTCCAAGCCTCAATGACTCAACAATCTTTTTTTCTGCAGTTATATCAAATGCATAACCCAAAAACAAGCTGACGTTTCCATCTTTTGGCGTGTGATATATCGAATCTTCACCAATAAACTGGAGTTTGTTTTGAGAGTCCTCTTTGTAGACCCTCACATTTCCCTTAGGCAATGGTGTGCCCAAATTACTGGACTGAGAGTTATCAAAAGAAACTATTACCTTAACCTTGCCTTTGTTTTCTTTTTCCCCATAACTGTAATAATAGCTTGTAGAATCTTCAAAAACGTATTTCTTCTTCAATGGGATTGAGTTGGCTTCTAAGAAGTTTATCTGCTTCGTTTCTTTGTCCTTAATATCTGTTTTTCTTTCAAGATTATAAACGTGATATTCAAATAGTGATTGTTCCGTGAACTGACTGCCCGCAGGTACGGGTGTTGCAGAAATGTCAGAATAGGCCTCCTTATAAACGTAATACTTATAGTCGCTTGAAACGTTTACTTCCCCAGCTACGAGCTTTAAACTAGTATTGGGATAACTAGTACCCGAATTATTGTTTATTGTAACCCAACCTGTTAGATCCATATACTTTTCATCTGCGCTTATCTTTGCAATATAACTGCCAAACCAAGATATTCCTGTTGTTATGTAGCTTGTTTGAGTATTATGCTGTCCTTCTTTTTCAGTATAAAGTTTCCAAACAAGCGTTGGTTTCATCACTAAGTTTTCTAACCCACTTAGAAATTCATATCTAACAGCGTCAGAGATAGCTATTACTCTGTTATCTACTTCTAGTAAAATATTTCCTTTGTAGCTAAGCAACTTGCCTGTAAAAGAGTTTCCGTCTTTTGAGTAAACAGTTATGATCTTGCCAAGATAATTCTCAAGTATTTTATCTAAATTTTCAGTATCGTACTCATAGTTCTGTTCAATCACAATAGCTTTAGGATCTGTTAAATCTACAAAAAGCACACTATCAGGCTTTATTTTGCTTGCAACGTCCTCATATTTTACCAAGTTTAAGCCACTTTTCAGATCAAGCCTTCTTAACTCTTTAACAAGTGCCATGTCAATGTTGTACACAGTAAGCTCAGTACCTTCTTTATATTCTGAAGTGCTTTCAGCAAACTTTATCATGATGTTTTGTGGCTTCTCTGAACTTACCACAGATGCGTAGCTTTTAATGTTTGTCTTATCAGCCTTATTCGAAGTTTCAGCTCCAAAAGAACTTTCTTTTCCATAGTCCATGAAGCTTTCGGATTTTTCAGGAGCTCGCAAAAGCAAAGACAAAATCAAAAGCAGAGATGCGAAAATAAAAACTAAAAAAGCCAAAATCAAAACTTTATTTTTCTCAGTCACAAAAAAACCTCGCATACTAACTTTTCAATATAAACACAAATGTTGTTTAAAAGATTTTCTTTTTGTTCGCAAATAACCAAAATACCAAGGAAATCTTCTTATATATTCTTTTTTACCTTTAAGTATTTGTATGTTAGGCATACTTATCTCAGAGAACGAAATCTTTAATTTGAAAGAAAATGTCCCAAAAAAAGCATCGCTATTTAGATTAAAGAAAACCTTTTTAGCAAGCATAAGCGCAAATACTAAAGGAGTGAAAAGATGTGCAGTGCTTTTTTCAGGCGGCTTGGATTCGTCACTGATCGCGTATGCGATTTCAAAAAAAATCAAAGATGTGAAGCTTTACTGCGTAGGCCTAGAAGGTGCAAAAGTTTTTGAAAAGGCATCTAAAGCGAGTGCTTTGCTTAATCTTGAACTAAAAAACATAGTTATGAAAGAACAAACAGTTTTGGGTTCAATTGGTAGAATATCGGAAATAATAAAATCTAACGACAAACTTCAACTTCAAATAGCAAAACCTTTATATTTCTGCATGAGACAAATAAAAAGTGATGATATAACAACTGTTTTTTCAGGTCAAGGTGCTGACGAGCTTTTCTTTGGATATGATGAGTTTAGGCGTTTGCTTGAAAAAAAAGAAATAAATTATTTGGATGAATTGAGATTCTACAAATTGACAAACCTTTACAAAAATAACCTAAATAGAGACTTAGCAATAGCAAATCACTTCCTTTTAGATCTAAGGTTTCCCTATTTAGAAAAGAACTTCATGCTTGAAGCACTAGCTTTTAAACCAAATGAAAACATTTTCAAAAATGACCTTATGAGAAAGCGCGTGCTTCGTAGATTGGCTAAATTGCTAGGTTTGCCAGAAGAACTTTGCTTAGAACGTAAAAATGCAATCCAGTATGGGAGCGGAATTGCAAAACTTTTTTCAAAAGCAAAAATCAGTACCAAGTATTAGCATCCACCGTGTTTGACTGAGCGTCATATGCTACAACTATGCAATTTGCTCCAGAAGTTTCAATCCTTTTATTGAAATTTACATTTGCAGAATAACTTGCATAAAATTCTGTTGTGTTGCCAGCTTTTAGTTCCTGATTGCAAGTTAATATAAATGATATGGCAATTGATGCTGAGCTTGGGGTGTTTCCTGCGGATGGAGTGTACGTAATCGGTCCAACAGTACAGTTTATTTCACCCTCAATATTGTCTGCAACCTTGTTTAAGGTTCTGTTGATATATTCCTGTACCCATGCTTGTGCGTTAGAATCGGATATTTTTCTTGCATCACAACCTTGACCAAGCCTATTCGCATCTTTTATATAGTCAGCCAAAGCTTCGCCCGTTGCTTGGTCCAATACAAATCTGATATTCATCCAATGTAGCTTAAGATCTGAAATATTGCTTACATAGCTTACATACTTGGCCTGATTTAGCATAGCAATATTTGAATACATAACTAAAGCCAAAGTTGCCATGACTATCATTGCAACTGTTGTAGAATAAATTGCACCCCTAAAATTCATGGAATCATCACCAATACATCACTCACACAGATAACACGCACATTCATGTCGCTTTGTGCAATTCTTGGGTTTGTCGTGTAAACAAAGTATTTTTTGCATACAATGTTTCGATTAACATCATTTGGTACGAAGTAATCACTTGTATTGTCTGCAGTGTATAATCCTGTCAAAGATTTGTCTCTAGCGATTTTTTCCATATACCTATAATAAGCTTCGCCTTCTTTGGATCTTACTGATATAGACCATGTTACTGCTAAGAGAGCAATTATGCAAGCAGCAGCAATGCTATCCAAGGTAAATATAAACCCCCCTTCCCTACAATCTTTTTTCCTTAATTGTGACATATTTAAGTCCTCCACACTGTAATTGTGGCAACATATTTATCGCAAGTTTCTCTACCTTGCATACATTTCAATAACTTTTCCTTTGTTATGTTTCCAGCATTTGCTATAACAATCCTTCTTTCAGAGTAATAATCTTTGACTTCTGATGGCATATTGTCACCATATGGTCCAAGAGTAGTAGTTCCAGCTTGAAGTTTTAGACTTGCCCCAAACCTTTCGTTAGGTATCTTTAATGTACGTTTTAAATCATCAGCTGACATAACACTTATTTTGCTTATGTCCAAGCAATTCATTATATAAAGTGCTCTGCCAGTGCTAGTACCTGCTAGCACCGAACACTGACACGTTATTTCAGGTGCACTTACAAGTATTTCTGCTGCATTATTCCCAACAATTCTTAATTCATCATATAGCTCATCTTGTTTTATAGAGTAATAGTTCCCCTCTGAAACACGATAGGCATAGCCTACCGCAAACATCAGTAAGATAGTAGATAACATCACATCAACACTTTCTAAAAAACCCTTCTTTTTCATTTACATTACCTTTAAGAGTAGTTTATTCTAAGTTCTTCTCCACATTTTAAATTGCTACTGTTTAGCACTGCATTTGTTGGTTTTACTATTCTTACAACTTCGCTTATTGTTTCACCACCGACAGTTGCTGTTACTTTTACAGAATCATTGTTTATATCAACGTTGCAAGGCATAGGCATGGTTTTATTCATATATCTAATTTTAGGTATGACAAATCTAACCTCTGAATTACCGTCGCTAAGAACATAGCTTGCGCCCAACATTTCAGAAACACTGTATGCAATTCTTTTTTCTTGAAGTCTCACAAGGATCTCATTTTGATTTTGCAGGTAATTCCTGCCAAAAATAATCAAAGCGTCTATCAGTACTATGAGATATAAAAATGCTAAAAGCAAGTCCAAAGTAAGCTGTCCCTTGTTCCTTTTGTGCCTACACACCCACATGTGCATCAAAACCATAATACGATTAATAAAAAAGGAAGTATTTAAATTTACCTTTGGTAACTAGTGAGCTATTATGCTTTGTCCTGTCATCTCTTTTGGTTTTGGTATGTTCATAAGCTCAAGCACAGTGGGTGCTACATCTTGAAGTCCTTTGTCGTCTAAAAGTTTTATGGATTTGAGCTTTTTTTCTTTAGAGACTAATACAAAAGGAACTTTGTTTGTAGTATGAGAAGTGCTAAATTGTCCACTTTTATCTTCCAAATTTCCATGATCTGCAAAAATTAGCAAAACATAATTGTTTTTTAGCCCCGCGTTAACAATTTTGCCAACACAAGCATCTACTGTTTCTGCTGCCTTTATGCAAGCTTCCCACACACCAGTGTGGCCAACAAGGTCACCATTTACCAGATTTACTACTATAAAACCATACTTGTTGCTTTCAATCTCCCTTATGAGCCTTTCAGTTACTTCAAAAGCGCTCATTTCGGGTTTGAGATCATATGTGGGTACCTTTGGTGAATCTATTAATATACGGTCTTCTCCAGGATATGGTTTCTCATTTTGGCCATTAAAAAAGAAGGTTACATGTGCATA
>JAWANJ010000009.1:0-5160 GCA_038895395.1 Candidatus Iainarchaeum sp. | reverse complement strand
TTTCGGTTTCTGAGATCCTTAGCTGCTTTATCCCCGCTTTGCTTATTACCTCACCCAAAAGATTGTTCAAAGGTTGATCTTCAAAAGCAACTAGAGCGTTCATTGGGTTATAATATTGAGTCATCGCAACAAAGCATACATTCAAAGGTTTTCTTTCCCACCCCGCAAAATCTTTTTCAACAATAGCTTGAGTTAATTGTCTTGGCCTATCTGTTCTAAAGTTAAAGAAAATGATGCTGTCTCCATCCTTTACGCCCTTATAACCCTTTGCTTTTCTGGGTTTTATAAACTCGTCTGTTTCGCCTTTGCTGTAGCATTCTAGGACCTTTTTTTCAACATCTTCAAATTCTTCTTCAGCATTTCCCAAAACAATGCAGTCATACGATTTCTTAGTTCTGTCCCAACGCTTATCTCTATCCATTGTGAAATATCTTCCAGAAATTGTGGCGATTTTGCCTAAATTCAACTTACCTATGACCTCATTTAACTTTTTTAAGTGCTTTATACCATCAGTTGGTGGTGCATCACGGCCGTCAAATATAGCATGTATGTAAACGTCTTTCAAGTTTTCTTTTTTACAAAGTTCAAGCAGAGCAAAAAGATGGTTTTCATGAGAATGCACCCCTTCGGATTGCAAAAGCCCAATTATGTGCATTGATGAATTATTTTTTTTGCAGTTTTCAACCGCTGCTTTAAATGCCTTATTACTGAAAAACTCCCCTGATTGTATCGCTTTATCTATTCGCACCATTGGTTGGAATATTATTCTACCACTTCCAATGGTCAAATGTCCAACCTCGCTGTTTCCTTGATAGCCTGCAGGCAATCCAACAGCTTCACCAGCACAATCAAGAAGAGTGTTCGGATATTTTTTCATCAGCCTATCTGTATTTGGTGTTTTGGCATTTAATATGGCATTTCCTTCCTTTTTTGGGCTATAGCCCCAACCATCTCTTATAACCAAAATAACCTTTCTCATTCCACTATCACCAGTTCAATTTCTTTTCCGTGAACATCATACGCTTTTATACTATCTATAGAAAAAGGCCAAGATATTATTAAATGTACATCTCCAAAATTCGAAAAATGCCTCAAATCTTCTGTGCTTGGTTTTGGCAAGCCAATAGGGTGTGAATGCACAGAGCCAACGATTTTGGAATCAAATGGAATCAAATTAGATTTTATCAATACGTGTGTGCTTCCATATATAGCAGGCACCACTATAATCTCATCTATGATTTTGTCATTTGAACTTCCTAAGAGTGCAAAGAATTCTCTTGGATAGGTGTTTTTAACAGCCTCTATAATCCCTTCAAGAACATCTTTTTTTATTCTAAAGATCATAGACATAAATAAATTACAATTGTTGGTACAATTAAAAAAGCCATTGAGGCACTTCTAGGAACCCTGTTTGTTATAGCATAAATACCTATGCTACTTGCAGTTAATGTGGCGATCAGCCCAATTGGTCCACAGAAAAAAAGCACAAAAATCAAAAGCCCTATTAGGATAACCGTGCTTATTTTTTTATAAGATACCTTTTGTAGACTTTTAAGTATAACACTGCTAAAATGAGCTATAGTAAAAATTGAAAAAGATGCAGAAATAAGAGTTATACCAATAAAGAGAAACAGAGTTTGTGGGTCTTTGTTTATAATTTCCCTAATTGCCAATGCAATTCCGGTGCGGGTTTTGCCAATTGAATACAGCACAAAAAGAGATAATATTAAGTTGCAGGTGTTTATCCCCCCAATCATAATCATGTAAACCTCAGTTCCAATGTTTTTGAATATTTTTCTCAAGATAAAAGCTGCATGGTTGGGACCCATGCTGGGTAACATTGCCACTATCGAAGAACCTAAAAATGCCAAAAGAGAACCCCTCATGACATTTCCAAGCTCAATATCTCCTAAAAAAAGCTTTTGTTTTCTGAGTTTTATATCATTAATGAGTGAGATTGTAAGTCCACTAATTGAAAAAGCACCAATAACTATTGCCATTACCCCGTTTTCTAGTGACATTTTGTTCAACAGAATTGTGCCTAAAGCTGCTGAAAGCAAAACAACTAAAAGTGTTTTAATTTTATTCTTTGCAGATAAAACCACAAGCAAGAGAACTGCTATCAGAAGCCAAGGTATTGCTAGTGGCAAGAAATTGCCCACTCTATAAAGAAAAAACATAAAAAGAGGTAAGAAAATAATTAAAATAATAGTTCCAAAGAGGCCTCCAATTGCTGTTAGCATTATCGCTCTGTAGGCCAGTCCTTTAACTAAATACCTATGGCCAGGAAGCAAACTAAGATAATTGCTTTCATCTGGTACTCCAAGAACTATGCTTGGAATAAAATCATAAAAGCTGTGCGTTATAGCCATGGCTACAATAAAAGAAATCAGGCCTGCTGGGGCATCTGTAACAAGTAACAAAACTAAGAAAGCTAAAGTATTTACATGAATCCCGGGTGTTATTCCACTAAAAATACCTGCAACGCAGCCTAATAACCCCCACATTAGTATTTCAATCAAGCAGCCACACCTTCTCTACTATAATTTCTAATTCCCCCTTGTATGTACTTACTTTTCCAAAAATCCTGACAAAATTTCCTTTTTGTAAAACAATCCTCTGCTCCAAGCTGGGATTGAATAGCACACATTTAAATCTGTCGCCGTCATTAATCTCAAAAATTAATGTGTTGTTGGAGAGCCCACTTGAAACTACAACGGCATCAACTATTACTTTGCTGTGGACATCTTTTTCAGTTAAATCGGATAGCCTAACGTTTTTTGGAGCGTCATAGTAAGAATAAAGAAAAAGAAATACGACACCAATAAAAGCACATAGAAGTGAAACCCTATTTATTGCATATTCTCTTAGCAGCATTAAAAATTTTCTCTAACGAAATTATTTTATTTGTCATTATTTTGTGATACTATATTATCCTATCTGGAACCCTTTTGAAAAAACCACTCTTTATTAAAACTTTGACCTTATCTCCCTTTTTAAAATTTTTATCACATTTTACCACATATTTTCCAGGGTTTATGGCAGCAAAAAGATCAAACGGCAACTCAACAGTTGCAAGCTCACCGTCGCATAAAAGAACCCTCCCTTCAACATATTTTTTGGCAAATATGGACCTAAAAACAAGATTAACACAAAATAAACCCAAAATTGCCAAAAGTAAAGGCCTTAGGTCAAAAACGTTTTCTTTGATTTTTAAGATTGCAAAGAGAGCATACAAAACCAGCAAAAGAAGAAGCAAAAAGTAAATACCATATCTCCAAAAATCTTCTTTAACTTCCTTTTTAAGCATTAGAAGAATGAAAAAATACAAAGCTAAGCAAGCAACGCAATACACAACAAAAACCCAAGTCCCAAAAAACTCAGATAAAATGTGGCCAAACACAAGAGCACATAGCACCACAAGTTCAGAAATCACTAGTTTCAACTTTTTTTCCATTCAATCAGCTCCTTCTCAAGCTCAATCACTTTGGGATAGCTATCTTCAATAGTTTTCATTATTTGATCATCCTTTAAACCATACCTTTGTTTTAGGTATTCATATCTTTCTTCAATACTAACAACGTTGTCATCTAAAACCCTTTTATCTGCATAGAAAACAATCTTTTGCTCCATTGTTTTAAGTTCCCCCTTAATTATGCTTTCAAGTAAATGAGTTCGCACAATATCTGCAACGCTTTTCATACCCATTTTTTCAAGTTTTTCAGCACCAACTTTGCCATGAATTTTTTCAGTAGAATCCAAGGTTTCTGCCTTGTCAATATCGTGCAAAAGTGCTGCAGCCACAACCAACTTTTCATTTACCTTTAAACCTCGCTTTTTAATCATTTTACACAGATCCAACGCAAACTCTTTTACTTTAATAGAATGCTTTATGATGTTTTTGGGCACATTATGTGCTTTTAGTATTTCTAGGCATTGTCTTTCTGTTGGAATTATGTCTTTGTTCATTTACCAAACCTCAGTCTTACTACTTAAAACAAAACATAACTTTTTTACCTTGTAAGTTGCCTTCTTCTACCTACGGGTGTTCCAAGAACATTGAATAAACCTTCTCTGTTTGTAAAAACAAGCTCAGGTTTGCGCCCTGGTACTTTTCTTACGAAAAAAAATTCATATTTTTCTCGCAAAGATTTGATTTTTGTATCATCAGAACTCCTGACTGCTTTTTCTAGGGCCCTGCTTCTTAGCAGATCCAACCTTCTAAAAAATTGACCAACGCCCATTATTGTTAAGCCCAAATATAACTCACTCGCATTTGTTATACCAGCATACCCTTTGGCCAAATCAACTATTCCAGAGCCTACGTTGGCAGCACCAAGAACTAAGAGTCCAACCTTTGCTGTTTTTATCTCTGGCAAGGTTAAAATTACCTTTTGCACACTTTCTGGAAGCTCTTCAAATCTGACTACAGTACCTTCAAACCTTTTTGCTTTCTCTCTTGCAATAAACCTACGTGTCGCCTTTAAGGGTTTTTTAACATTTTTTGATATTTTGTTGCCAAGCCTTTTTGCAATGGATTTTGCATGAGATAGCGGTCTTGACATCACTACTCAAAAAAATAAAACACTTTTGTTCTTTAAATCTTTTTTGCTAAAACTCGCCTTATCCTTTTTTTGCTTTGCCACGCCTTTCTTTCTTAGCTCTGCTAGTAAGACCTCTTTCAGCTCGACCTTTGTGCTTTGGGCTGCATATCCAATTTATATCCTTGTCTGCTTTGATCTCTGGCGCATTTCTATCTACAAGGATAACCTCATAGTACTTGTACTGGCCGTCTTCACCTACATAATAAGAATTAAGCACCTCACAATTTGGATATTTGCTACTTGCACGCAATTCTGCAATCCTTTGTATGCTTATATTTCTTGTAAGCTTTTTTACACCCATTCTTTTTGGTCGTCTTCCTGACCTAGGCCTTTTATGAGCTCCGCCACCGCGCCTAACTCTGACACGCACTACTATGAACCCTTTTTTTGCTTTGTATCCTAAACTCCTCGCCCTTGGAATATTTGAAGGTTTTTCAATTCTTGTTACTGCTTCTTCTGCTTGCCTATATGAAAGAAGCTTTTCTTTTTTTATTACCTTGTAGTTATATTCTCCCTTTTTTTCAGCATACTCTTTTCTAAAAGTCTGTGATATTTG
>JAWANJ010000008.1:0-29092 GCA_038895395.1 Candidatus Iainarchaeum sp. | reverse complement strand
ATTGTGTGATAGAACCTGATCTTAGCGCAGATGAGTTGAAAAAAATAGAATTGATAAAAGCTGAACTCATAGAAGTGCTTACTATTGAGGAACTTACTAAAGAAAAACTTTTTGCTAAAGTTGAGGAAATAATAAGAAAACGAGGCTATACCTTTAAAAGACAAGGAAGGCACAAACTAATGTATTACCTGTCAAGAGATCTTCTTGGACTAGAAAGAATAGAACCGCTTATGCATGACAACATGATTGAAGATATTGAATGCGATGGTGTTGGAATACCTATTTACATTGTTCATAAAAAAGAGGGGCATATAGCCACAAATGTTAGCTTTCAGAGCACTGAAGCTTTGGAAGACTTCATAATAAAGATGGCTCAACTTGCAAAGAGTTATGTTTCATATTCTTCGCCTTTACTTGATGCTGTGCTGCCGGATGGTTCGCGTGTCAACGCAGTGCTAACTGGAAGTGTTTCAACAAGAGGCCCAAGCTTCACGATAAGATTATTCCCTGAAAAACCTTTGCCCCCAACAACGCTCATAGCAAATGGCACTGTTGAACCATTAATAATGGCCTATCTTTGGACAGTTTTGGATTTTAAGAAGTCGATATTGATAACCGGTGCAACGGCAAGTGGCAAAACCACCTTACTTAATGCCCTTGCCATGTTTATACCACATTCTAAAAGGATTGTATCCATAGAAGACACTAGAGAACTAAACTTAAAACATGACAACTGGTTACCACAGGTTGCTAGGCAAGGATTCGGACCGCCAGATGCTACCGGAAAACGCTTTGGGGAGATAGATCTGATGACACTTATAAAAGAATCTTTTAGACAAAGGCCTGATTATCTAATAGTTGGCGAAGTCCGTGGTAAGGAAACCTTTGTGCTTTTCCAAGGCATGGCTTCTGGTCACTGTTCTTTAGCAACCATGCATGCACGCTCAGTTAATGATGTTATGAGCAGACTAATAACACCACCCATAAATCTTTCACCTGCTTTGTTGGAGTCTGTAGATGTAATTGTAAATATAGGCTTTGTTGGTGAAGAAGGTACAAAAAGAGCCATAAAAAGCATTGCTGAAGTAATAAGATATAACACAAAAGAGCAAAAATTGGAGTACAATGATCTTATGGTAAAGCCTTCAATGATTTCTGGCAGCTCTAAGCTAAAAATAGAAGACGTAAATGAAGTGTATTCTATTGTTGGACGTAGCTATGTTTTGAAGCGTATTTGTGAAGAGAATAAAATACCATTTGCTGAAATGGAAGAAAAAGTAAGGAAACGTGCAGAATTTCTTCTCAAGCTAAGCAAAGAAGGTGAGTTAGACTATAGGGAATTTTCTGATCGAATAGAGGCGTATTTGCATGATGAGAGGGATCGTATCAAACACGTTGCACAAGCTGGCAGATAAAACCTTCTACAAAATTTTGAAGGGCTTCGAAAGTCCAAAGCTAAGACAAAAGCTTGGTATGATTGATTACCCATATCCAGAAGCGATGTATGTGGCGTATGCTTTAACTGCAGTTTTTGTTGTGTTTTTTTTATCATTTATAATATGTGTTGCAATTTTCACTTTTTTTATTAGAGAGAAAATCCTCTTGGTCCTTCCAGTTATATTCGCTATAGCTGTAGGCGTTGTTGCATTAATTTGGCCTGATTTTGACTTAAGTAGAAAAAAGAAGAGCATTGAAGCAAGTTTGCCATTAGCAATATTAACAATGTCAACAGTAGTACAAGCTGGTGCACCTCCACAATATATGTTTCAAGTGATTGCAAATAGTGACGAATATCCAAGGTTAAAACATGAGTGCAGAAAGATAGAACGTTTTATGAATCAGCTCGGTCTTTCTTTTACAAAAGCCATAGACAAAATGTCAGAGGTTACATGTTCTGCTTCATTTCGTGCATTTCTTAAGGAGTTAAACACAACTGTAAAGAGCGGTGGCGACCTACGAGAATTTATGGCAAAGAGAGCTGAAGATGCATATTTTAGGTATCGACTTATGCTTGAAAGAGCCTCTGACAGAGCTGAAACGATGGGTGAGATTTACACAATATTGATGATTGCTGCACCGTTGTTCATATTCTTCACCATAATGATGCTCAACTTTTTTTCAGCAGGTAAGTTTTTTGGTCTTACCGTAGATAGCATTTTGTTTTATGGAATTGTTGTTGGAATGCCAATTGCAAATATGATATTTATATTTATAATGTATTTGATGTCTGAGGAGTGATTTAATGAATCCTGAAGTGAAGTACTATTTCAAGTGGGTTTTGCTTGGATTTGCGCTCTCGGTAATACTCTATTTGGTACTTCAAAATACGAGTTTTGTACTTGTTGCTTTCGTATTTTTGTTTGTACCGCCAATGTATGCATTTTATGCCAGGAACCGTGTTTTAAAAAACATTGAAGAGAACTTTAGAATCTTCCTTGATGACCTAAAAGATCTTCTCCAAGGAGGAGTTAATATCACTGACGCCTTAATTATACTTTCTAAAAATGATTATGGAGCATTAACCTTGTATGTAAAAAGAGTTGCTGCAAAGGTACGTTTGGGAATACCGATAGAAAAAGCAATGACCTCAACATTTGGAAGATTAAACAGCCCAACGATAAAGAAAACAACAGTTACAATAAATCAAACCCTGCGTGCTGGTGGCAATTTTATGAAGGTTTTTTCAGTAGCTATTGACTACGTTGACAAGGTTGAAAAACTGAAAAGCCAAAGAAGATCAAGAACAATGTCTGCTATAATAAACTCATATTTGATGTTTTACGTTTTTGTTGCTATAATAATACTAATATATGTGTTTTTCTTACCACTTTTAAAGGAACAGGTTGGTTTTGATGTAGGCCAAGTACTAGAAGGTGGCATTGACATAACAGGTCAACAAATTACAGTTGACACAAGCAAGGCTGAAGTTGATTACAGAGAGCACTTTACTAGGCTTATTATAATACAAGCGATTTTTGCCGGACCTATGATTGGAAAGATAGCAGAAGACAGTTTTGTTGCTGGGCTAAGACATTCAATAATATTGCTAGTAACCTCACTTTTTATTTATGTGACAGCACTTTCAATCTTTGCTCCAGCAGCTTGAAACACTACTAACAAAAACCGTTCCTTTGGTATAACTAATTAACATCATCTCTTGGCTTTTATTATAAGGGTTCCAAGTTCTAGGCTTCCATATGGTTTGAGCAAAGGAATTGCTCTACGCCTTACAACTATGTTGGGGTAATCTTGCTCAGTACCTTTGCTTGTTATTCTCGTAGTTTCTCCTTCAAATATTATAAAGTATCTTGGGTCATAGTAGTTCGTTATTGATGCCTCAAAGAGTACTTGTATTGGTCTTTCAGAAGCTTCTATTAGTGATGGTAATATAGGACTCACTTTGCTTATATCTACTGGGTAGCCTCTTATTTTTATATAACTTTGATAGTCACAAACGAGGTTTATGTCAGAAGTTATGTAAAAAGTACAGGTATTGTTTAAATCCAGTGTTGCCTCGCTAATAGTTTCACTTGTTCCTTTTACTATACTCCAACCAGTACTATAGACATTAAGTTTGGAAGACACTGCTCTAGCACTAAGTCCAACATTGTCTTCAACCCAGAGACAAATAAAGTTGTTGTTGTCTTCTGTGATCTTTAGAGTATTGGAATTAATGCTATATACATAGTCCTCCTTGTTGCTTGAGCAATTGTTGTTTTCATTAAAGTAGTACCATCTTGTTTGTACACACCCAGAACCAGAATCGGTACAGTTGAGGTATATAGTGTCCTCGTAAGTAGTAGTTTCTGAAACATCTGTGATACTTGCCTTTGGTGGTGTGTTATCTATTAGGAACTGTTTTAAAGAAGATGCAGACACAGTTAAACCCTCATTTGTCCATATATTTATGTCTATGTAGTAGTTTCCATCCGCTACATTTGAGGCATCCCAATAGTATGTACACTGCACAGGTGGCCACCAAACATTGGAAGTGCAGTTCAGTTTTTCAATTTCTGCATGATTGTTGAGATTTAGGTCTGTTTCTATGGCATTTTCAAAGCCAAGTTTTCCACTATATATTGAGCTATAATATATCTTTGCATGAAGCTCACTCAGCGAAGTATTATAAACATTAAATGATATTGTTACGTCTCCGGTCTCAAGGGTTCCGCTTGGTTGTATAACACTTACAGAAATTTTTGGAATAAATCGGAAGTTGACATCAACTTGCCTCTTATTTGTCGCTAAATCACTTACTATTATGCTCAAATTATAATCTCTTTCAACGAGACCAATGATGTTAAAGCCACAAGTATATTCAGATCCACTTTCATTGCAATCCCTAACATAGTCAAAGCTAGTTGCTTCACCATCTAAAAGAACTGATATTGAACTCAAAACCAAAGGGGCACAACCATTTTCAGATATCTTGAACATCACCCAAGGATCTTCAATTATTTCGTTTGGCTGTGGATTAATCACATTTATATCTGGCGCAGTATTGTCTATACAGAGTGTGTTAGTTGTTGAATAGCTGCTATTTGCGCCATGTTCATCCCATAGATTTAAATCAAGGTAGTAGTTTCCATCACTGGCTTGCGTCGTGTCCCACTCATAAGTGCATAATTTAGAGTAACGCCAATCGGTACTTGCGCAACTTAACCTATCAATATTTTGGTAATTGTTTAGGTTAAGGTCATTAACAATGCTGTTTTGGAATGAGCCTTTGGATGTAGAATATGCTATCTTAGTGTGCAATTCACCCATCTCATAGTCAGCAGCATAGAACCTTATGTTAAGGTCTCCGTTAAAGTAACCCTCTTCATAACCAGCATATACAAGCACTGGTGGAATATTCCTGAATATTGCTGGGAAGCCTGTTTCAATGCATTTCGCCGCGGCACAGAGAGAGCCACCGAATAAGCTTAAACCAACATCCATCATTGAATAATTAGTTCCAGCCATTGGTGTGCTAGGTTCTACAATGTAACCTTCTATATTGAAAGAGGTGTAACCTAAATACAAGAAATTAATGTCTTGTTGTGCTGTCCAACCCACTTCATCACTTGCTATTATTGAAAGGTTGTAATCCTTTGCAGTGTTAACATATTCGTAATAAGAGCAGATATAATCGCCACTAGATTCTATGCAGTGTTCTGTCCTAATAAAATCATCGCTTTCAGTACCATCCAAAAGCACAGTTATCGAATTAAAGTCTAAAGGTGATCCCAAACCTTTATTTACTCTAAACCTTACATATATTGTTGATTCTATAACTTCATTAGCCAAAGGAGAGTTAACATCTATTGCTGGCGGAGTTTTATCCAATGGCGCATAACATGTTTTTACATTTTCAGTATTGTTTAGCACATCTTTGCTATAATAATCAATGCGGTGATTTCCGTCTTGCGTTATGCTTATGCTTTCAGAATAAGTCTGCCAAGCACCATTATTTATTCTGTAATAAGTTGCAGAACAACCAGCGCCAGAACCATCGTTGCATACAAGTATTATATTAAAGTCACTGGTCTGCCAAGTTGCAGGGGCGTTATCTGTTGTTGTTGGTGCTTGTTTGTCAATATAGAAGATGTTGGATGTTTTTATACTTTCATAGTTGCCAACATTGTCTTTACTTCTATAACAAACCCTTTTTTGACATACAGTTCCAGAAGTACATGTAACTGTTCCAGAACTTCCTGAGGTTAAGCCTGTTGTATCACAGGTTTGGTTAGCGTCTATTATTTTGTATTCAGTAAGAGAACAACCTGATCCTGAACCATCAGAACAAGACAAGGTAAAGTTTACATCATCTTTGGTCCATGATTGGCCATCTGGGGTTATATTTGTTGTTGGTGCTTGTTTGTCAATTCTAATAGTAGCTGATTTTGTTGTTTCCTGATTTCCTGCATTATCTTTGGAATAGTATCTTAGATACTTTATGCAAGTACTTCCCGAGACACAAGAAATAGTTATTGGTGTGGAATAAATGCTTGTTGGGGTGCAAGTATTGGTATCATCAACACAATAATTAGTTTGTGCACAACCAGAATTGTTATCTGTACATGTAAGTGTAACAGTCACATCTGATGTTTGCCATCCTGATGGTGCATTATCTGTTGTTACTGGAGGGATGTTATCACAAGGAGTGCAGTAAGCACCACCACAGTCAACACCTTGTTCATCACAGTTTTGGACACCATCTGAGCAATGGTTTGTATAGTAAGTACCTGCTACACAGCTGCCGCCACCAGCAACACAAAAATTGTCATTTGCACCATCGTCGCCACAGCATTTGCCACCTTGGCACCCAAGGCTTCCACAGTATGTTGCTCCGGAAAGCCAAGTGCCACCTTTACAAGTGCACCACATTTGTTCATAATCGTAATTTACAGTATAAGCATTTGTGTTCCAATCACTGGTTTCCCAAGCATAACCACTACCTCCTTGTGCATAAGCCCTTGTCCTCATTGAATAGGTTCCTTCTTGAGGACACCAAAGATAGCTTGCGGTCCATGTCTCTTGAACACAACTTACGCTACATGTTCCAACTTGCGTAGAATAAGTCATATCGCGCCAGCCAGTTGTTGTAACACCATCTGGTGCTCTTATTTCGTAGTCCATGTCACTTACATCACAGTAACGACATGGGCTCGTGTCACTACCAACACAGTCTTGCAAACCACTTCCAGCAAGTCCACCGGAGCATGTTTGTGCTTTTACAATAGTTATAAGGCTAAAAAGGATTATTAGTGGAAAGCATCTCAATAAAAAAAGCCTTAACATTTTCATATTTTTTACCTTTTGACGTTGATTTGTTGAAGGTTAAAATATAAACATTTTTATATATTTAATTTATTGTTATTAATTAACCTTTCTATCTCTTCTCATAAAGGTGGTTTTTTTGGCACACAATATTGAGCTGTTTCCCGATAAAAATGAGGCAATTGTAAATATAAATCCCAAAGTTTTTCCACTTGAAGTTGTTTACGCTGCGTGCTATGTGCTTATGGATAAAGCCTATTTTATACTTGATGGTGACCCACAAAAGGAGATTAAGGTGTTTATAAAACCAAAAGATGACAAACTTAGCAAGAAGCAGCTGGAATCTCTTGCTTTAAAGCTTCATGATGAGCTAATAAATTATGCAACCTATGCAGTTCAAGCAGCACGCAATCAACCACTCAGAGAAGCTATAATTAAGCGAGCGTTGGCCACAAATCTTGCAGAAATTGAATATTGTGAAGAATGTGCCTCTGAGGAAAAAACTAAGTTAGATAAAGAAGCAGAAAAAATAAAAATGCCTGATGAAGATCTGTTCATAGATGATCCTGAAGGCATAGCAAAGCCTTGGACTCCTGATAAAGCAAAAGGACTTAAAAAGCCAAAAATTCCAAAAAATAAATTTAAATGACGAGTGAGATGTTTTAAAATGTTCATTGAAGTAAGTAAAAATGGAAAAATAGCAAAAATAAATCTTTCAAAGGCGTTTTACCCAAAAAAATTAGTTGATGGAGCACTTAAAGAGGTTAAAGGCGCAAAATTAACCAAGAAGGAATCCAAAAATTATTTTCATGTTATAGTGAAAACTGAAAAAGTTTCTGCTGAGATTTTTGCTTTAGAATTTTGCAACTATCTTTTAGGCATTATGAAGGGTGCGGCACCTTGATTTTGCTTGATAGCGAAAATGGGGAAAAAATGGAGCGTGGAACTAAAAAAGTCGAGATTTTGGTTAACTGGCAATGCAACCAACGGTGTATATTTTGTTCTGTTGGACACAAACTAGTTTCAGATGGTAGTATAAAAAGTTTATCAGAAATAAAAAAAGATTTGGAGTTTGCAAATAAATGTGGCGCTGACATGATCTCCTTTTCTGGTGGTGAACCAACTATAAGGAAGGATCTGTTCGAAGCAATAGAATATGCAAAAAAGCTCGGCTTTGAGATAATTGAAATTCAGACCAATGGTTGCATGCTAAAGTACCGCAACTATGTAAAAAAAATTGTTGATTTTGGTGTAAACCGGGTGCTGGTATCAATACATGGACCAAACGCTGAACTTGAAGATTTCTTAACACAAACGAAAGGTTCATTTGATGATAAAGTTGCTGGGCTAAAAAACCTCGAGGCCTTTGGCGTTGAAAAACGTACAAGCACGGTTATAACCAAGTATAATTACACTTTATTGCCCGAGATGGCAAGATTTCTGCTAAAGTTCAAGAATAACACAAAAAGCTACCACTTGAACTTTGCTATTCCGGATGGTTTCGCAAAACAGAACTTTGAAAGGATGGTTCCAATGATGAATGAGGCAGTGCCTTATATTAAGGAAGCTTGTGACATTCTAATCAATGGTGGTGGGAAACCTTTTTTGCATAATATTTACCCATGTATACTGCCAGAATATACACATCTAATGTCGGAACTCACAACAACAAACACGATATTGCTTGGGCCAAAATTTAAAGCAGATATACAAAAAAACAGGCAAAAGTACCGAAGCAAAGGCATAGGTTGTAAAAAATGTAAATATTTTTTGCTTTGTGTTGGCCCATTCAAGGAATATACTCGTATAAGAGGTTTTGAGGAATTTAAACCTTTGAAAGGAGCATATATTACTGCAGAGCAATTTAAGCTGCAGGAGTATTGACATGCGAAGCGAGTTTTTATTTGAGAGGCCCAATTGGTTGAAGTGCTTTTCCCCTGTTGATTTTTTTGGGGTTGTTTATGACCTAAAGCCGGTTTCGCGGAGCGGGGTTTCTGAAGAGGACAGGAATTATCTAAAAATGTTAGCAAAAAAATGGGGGCTGGAGCTCAAGATAAAGCGGATTAGGCCATATAGAAAAAAAGAATCTGTGCTCCTAGCGTACATTTCAAAATCAAAGAAAGATATCGACAGAGCTGCCAAGGCAGAAGAAAATGATGATAGGTTGAAAGTTGGTGAGCTTTTCGGCTATCCGCCGTGCTGTACAAATTTTTTTATAAAAACTTTAGCTCAAAAAGTTCCTTGCTCAAGGCCGAATTGCAAGTATGACTACAACCTTGTTGAAAAAATATTGCAAAACAGCAAAAAGCTTAATTTCTTGCTTAACTCAATCTACAATTTTTCTGGCAAGGGAGACTCCTCTTTGATTAGCAAAGATGAAAATTTTGCAAGGATATGCAATTACAATCTTTTTATGATACCGCATCAACCATGCTCTTTTGACTGTAAGGATAGCATAAAATTTGGCAAAAAAATGCAAAAGATCCTCGTGAGGGAGCTGCCTGGTTTTTGCAAAAGTGTTGAATCTTTTCTAAAGAAACCTGTGATTGTTTGGAATGATCATGAGTTTTGCACCTTGGAGGGGAACAAAATAGGAGATGCTATAAAATATTCATTATTAATAAATGAACTATCGATTGACTTCAGTGGTTTTAAGGAGGGCTTATCAGCAGGAAACTCTGTTATTGCTTATAAAGATTCCCTGAGAGTTTACAAGGACAAGAGTTTAATCTGCAAGATTGAGAAGGGCTTGCTTTTGCAGTTTAGCTGATGTTAAGGTGCTTTGATGGCATACTCTGGTAAAGTAGAAATCGTTGTTGGATTCGCATGTAATAACAATTGCCTATTCTGTTCAGTGGGAAAAAGAACAGAGAATAAAACAACGGAACAAATAAAGAAGGAAATTCTTTTGGCAATAAACAACGACTTTGCTGAGGAAATAAATTTTACAGGTGGTGAACCAACAATACGCAAAGATTTCTGTGAGCTGATAACTTTTGCAAGAGAAAATGGTGCCAAAGAAGTTAGAGTCACAACAAATGGTCTCATGTTCTCTGATAAGGACTTTTTAGATCGCGCTATCGCTTCAGGTTTAACAGGAGCGATATTTTCCCTCCATGGATCTAATCCAGAGACACATGATTTTCTTTGTAATGTGAAGGGAGCTTTTGAAAAAGCATTTAAAGGCTTAGAGAATGCATCGAAAACAAAACTTACACTAGACGTAAACTTCGTTTTGACTAAATTAAATTTTAAGGAGTTGCCTAAATTGGCGGAACTGCTGCGCAAAAATTACAGAATTCGTGCAATGTGCGTAATATTTCCAGATATTGATGGCAACTTAGCCAAGAACAAATGGCTTATACCTACTTTTTCACAGGTATCCAAAAGTGTTGATACTGCAGCATCAATATTAAAAGATCATGGTGTGACTGTATGGGTTATGAACATGCCACCATGTTCACTCAAGATAAACAGAGAATGTGCGACATGTGGCCAACTAAGGACAAGGATGTATTGGTTTAGTATGAGAGTTGATTTAGACGCAAAGATAAAAGACTGTTGTGAAAAACTGGAGTTTTGCAGAAATTGTTGCTTTGCCGATGTTTGCCCAGGAATCTCCAAAAAGTATATAGCTTTTAGAGGTCTAGAAAAATTGACCAAAGTTGATTTGAAATGGAATGGCCATTAACCTTCAAGTGCAACAACAATTGCATTAGTTGTATAATAGACACAAGAATGACTCCTTATTTGGGAGAACAGAGGCGAGATGTTTTGAATTCAATAATAGACAAAGTTCCAGAAAATGAGATACTTAGCTTAACAGGTGGCGAACCAACTTTAAGGGCTGATTTTGTTGATATTTTGAACTACGCAAGGAAAACGCACCCAGAAAAGTTTATTTTTGTTGTTAGCAATGGGCGAAAATTTTCTGACAAAAGTTTTGTGACACAACTAAATAAGTACGCACTTGAACCAATACGGTTTGGCATAGCAATTTATAGCCATGATCCAAAGGTTCACGACAGCATTACTTTGACAAAAGGTAGCTGGAATGAAACAGTTCAAGGTATAAAAAATCTACTTGAAAGGGGTTTCAAAGTTGAGTTAAGAATACTAGTAGAAAAAGCCAATTATAAATATTTAAATAAGACAGCAAAATTTATAATAAAAAACTTTAAAGGACTTGAGAGGGTTGTTTTTATCAACTTAAAATATACTGGAAATGCGTTTATCAATAGACACAAGATTTTCGTTAGATACTACAAAGCAGCACCCTATGTGCAGCAAGCTGCAGATATTTTACTAAAAGCAGGCACAGAGGTAAGATTGTTCCATTTTCCGTTGTGCATACTTAACAAAGAATATTGGCACCTTGCAGAAGGAGTTACCAAACAAGAAACCGAGTTGACACTTTTAAAAAAGTGTAAAATCTGTAGGGTTAAGGAAAAATGCCCAAAAATATGGAAAAGTTATCTTCCGCTTGCCGGAGAGAAAGAATTTAAGCCCATAGTTTGATTTTTCAATCATTAGCTAATTTTATGCTGCCAGAAATATTTTAAATAAGTATATCTATTATTTAATAGATGCCTAAAAAAGAAAAAATCCATGAAAAGGAAAATTTATTTCCAAAAGTAAAAAAGACCATCAAATCATTTGTTTTAGAGGAGCGCGGCAGCATTTCAAAGCACAAGATGCTTGCATTGGGTGCTTTTTTAGGTTCAGTTTCAATACTTAATGTTCTGCCAGAAGTAGCAGCAGCTCATACAAATTATTTTAGCGTTGGTTGGAATGCTGGTAACATTACCGCAACTCATGGCCATCACGCAAGTCACGCGAGTCATGCAAGTCATAGTTCACATAGTTCTCATGGGAGTCATGCAAGTCACAGCAGTCATGGAAGTCATAGTTCACATAGTTCTCATGGGAGTCATGCAAGTCACAGCAGTCATGGAAGTCACAGCAGTCATGCTAGCCACGTAAGTTGTGGCACGTATAGCTGTGGAGGATGTAGCATTGCATGCAATATAAACGCTAATTATTTATATTAAGTAATTTAAGCAATCATAAGTAGTTGTTTGGTTTTAAACTTTTTGATATTTATTTTGCTAATATGCTTTTGAACTTATTTAAACTAAATGGGGAAAAAATAGCAAGCATAAGCGATGAAGAAAAAATAAAAAAAGAGTTAGAAAAAGCAAAGTGGCTATACTGTGTTAGGACTTTTAAGGGTTTTTTTGTTAATTATAACGGTGTTTTAGGACGCTTTTATTTCTTTGATGAAGAAGCGTACAATAAGTTGGGCTACAATTATGATCTGAGAAAAGTTAAAATGCCCAAGGTGGATGCTTCTGGTGAGGAGTATTTGTACTTTGGAATTTCTCTGACAAGTAAGTGTAATCTTGCATGTAAATATTGCTTTGGAAAAGGTGGAAGAAGAAAGGGAAAAACTGCAGATTGGCAACAAGTCAAAGCCTCTATTGATTACATTTCCAAAATCAATAAAGATAAGCCTGTAAGACTAAACTTGCTTAGCACGGGTGAACTGGGGTGTGATTTTGCTTTACTTAAAAAGACTTTAGCCTATGCAAAAAAGAAAATTGGTAAAAGACTTGAGATATATACTATATCAACAAATGGAGTAATCTCAGATCGCTTTTGTAAATGGCTCGTTAAAAATATACCTGCAATTCAGCTCTCGTTTGATGGCCCACCAGAAATTCAAGATGCGACCAGGCCTTTAAGGGATGGTTCAGCCAGTAGCCCATATGTGGAAAAAACATTGAAGAATCTTATTAAATACAAAGCAAAATTTCAGGTTAGAGCAAGTCTGACAAAACAATTCATAGAAAACATAGAGTACGCTTTTAATTATTTTCATAGGCTTGGTGTAAAAACCTTAGTTGTATTTCCTTTAAAGCCAATTGGGGGGGCTGAGGAAATTAATCTGCCAACTATAGAGGAATATAAGCAAGCTACTTTGAAAATGTTAGAACTAAACGACGAATTTTACGGCTTTGATCTACACACTGGTGTAGAGCTTGTTGGGCCTGATTTCCAAAGTGGTTATTGTGCTTTGGGTCGTAGTTTTAACGTTAGTTTAGACGGGATGGTTACATCGTGTTTGATGTACACTGATGAAAAAGACAGAAAAATTCTTCCAGGAATAGAAAATTTTATATTTGGTTATTACGACTCTAAAAAAGGGATGTTTTTTATAGATGATAAAAAAAGGGCTGAATTAAAGGAGTTTCCAAACAAGGTATTTTGTCACAATTGTGATTTCAAACTTTGCAGAGGTTTATGTCCCTATGTAAATCTGCACGATAGTGGAAACATTTATGTACCATCAACACGAATGTGTAATATGTTTACTGAAAGATATAAAACGCTAATAAATTATCAATTTGATAAGGTTTTTGTTAAGATAAGGCCTTACATTGCCGTTAAAGATAAAAAACTGTTTTACGTTATGAGACACAAAACAATAGAACTTTCAACGAGTCTAGAAGAAATCAATTCTAGTGGGTTTTATTTGACAATAGATATGCCTAGTAAAATTCCTGATCTTAAAAAAGTTGCCAAAAAAATAATTGATATCAATAACATGAATTTGAGTTATCTTAAGATATTTCTTATAAATTTCGAATTTGAAAATTTTTGCAATTTTTATGAAATGAAAAAGTTGAACAACTTTTTAAGTAGGTTGAAATCCAGTCAAGTATTCTTTAAGGTTGTAAGACCCATAAGGCCTTTCTTTTCTAAAGAACTTTGTAGAAGTGTTAATAAGCTTGAGGATAAGTTCAAAATTCCTAAGGACTGTTATTCTTGTTTAGAGTTGTTTAGGGTTCTAAGATCCGCCAGGATAAGAGGTTGTTCTGGGATTATTGGGCCAAAAATAGACAAATTTGACTGCCGAGACGATATAAAGAAATATCTTGAAGGTAAAAACTTGAAGCCATGCTGGATTAAAAGGCAGGGTTAAAAAAAGCGATAATAATATAAAAAACAACGCCCATCTAATTAAACATATGGAAATTAAATTTTTTTTAGATAATAAAATTTGGTTTGCAATTATAATTTCAATCGTTTTTTTAGTTTTATTTATAATTTTTTTAAGCTACAATAGCTTTTTTTTTGAAAGTCGACCTATTTCGAGGTTCGAAAAAATTAAGCCTTCAGATGTCGAAATTGATGAAAATTCTGTTGTTGATTTACACATAAAGTGCGCGTTTTTTCAAGTGAAAAACAACCTTTCAGATGCTGAAATTGAGTTAATTGAAAACAAAATAGAAAAAAATTTTTTAGAGTTGTGTAAAACGCAAGGCCCACAATGTGATGTTGAGACCTTAGTACACTATTTCTTATTTAAGATTGCTGATGACTACAAAGTGGAGGACATAAAAGCAAATGAAACCTTTAAAAATGCTTTAAGTTTTTGGAGAAAATATTATGAAGATTTTGGATTAGATGAAAACAACATCTACAACTTTATGTTATTTATATCGTTACTTGACAAAATAAAAGAACTTGATAGTTCATATGCTGAAAAATATGTTGATAAAGTAATGTCTTTACAGATAAAAAATAAAAACCCATTAAAACGCACTTATGCCATATTTGGTAAATTATATGGTTATGGCCGCTTACAATTTTTATATGAAGAGAAGGAAGTTGGAACAAAAATTTCTGCAAGTTTTCCAGAAGTGTTTTATCAGGATTGCAATCAAGTTCCAACGAACGACACAATTGTTGAAATGGATGATCCTTGCCTAGCTTATGTTTATCTAAGGCTTATTTCCATATGCAAGCAGATGGATTTTTTAGAAGTTATGAAAGAAAACACAGATATTAGAGAAGCGTTTTTGTCTAAAGATTATAAACAGATTAAGAAAATCGCGTGCCAATTTATGTTAAGTTAGCCGTTTTTAAATGCTGATTTTGTTAGTAAAATTTAGTGTTTTTGCTGGTTTTGGCTAAAAATCTTTTTAGAAAAAAAGGAAAAACTTTCTTAGCTTTGCGGAGTTCCGAAAAAATAAAAATTGCTACAATTATTTGTGGAATGTGCACAATAAGAACATAATCAGCAATCACATTTTTCACTTCTTTAACTTGCAATTTTTTTTAGAATTTTACGAATTTTTCTGAGTTCATATGCAGCAAAAAAAATTCCAATAGCGATGGGGATTTGGCTAATTATGACTGCATCTGCTGTGCTCATAAAGCTCACTTAATAATTACTGCTTTGAAATTAAAAAATTTTTCCAACTCAGGATAAAAAACTTTTTAAATGTTGTTTAAAATTTCTTTTTTGATGTATGTGTTGCTATTTACAGATTTGCCAAAAAACACAACTTATGATGACATAATAATTGATTCGTTATTTTTAAGGAACACGCTTGTTACAATGGGGGTTATGTTTAGTGCTTTTCTTGTAATTTTTGTATTTTGTTTAAAAGATTTTAGAGATTGTTTCAAAACAAATAGAAAAAAATTAGGTGTGTTGTTTGTTATTTTTATTTTAGGTTTTTGGTTAAGAAATTCACATTATACCTTAGGCATGCACACGGATGGTTGGGTTTATGCCGAAAGTGCGAAATACATGTTGCTAAAAGGCATTTATGTTAAAGATTGTGCTATAGGAAACCTCGAAAGCTGCCACCTATATGAGCAAGTTTTAGCCCCGCCCGGCTACCCTTTTCTTATAAGCTTAGCATATCAGATTTTTGGAATTAATAGCTACTTCGCAGGAGTTATTTCAGGTATCTTGAGCAGTCTAACTATTGTGTTAATATTTTTTATAGCTAAAGAACTGTTTGACGAAAACGCGGGTTTGCTAGCTGCAGCAATATTTGCTTTTTTCCCATACGACCTTCTATTTGCAGGTAGTGGTCATGCTAGGCCCACTTCTCTATTTTTCGTATCATTTGCACTTTTTTTATATCTGCTTACAGTTAAAAAAAATAGCCTGCGTTTATGGTTTGCAACTGCTTTAACTCTTTCTATGGCGGTTTATATTCGTCAGGAAAATATAGTCCTACTATTTCCGATGTTATTGGGCCTTTTTGTTTTTAATTATTTTAGAAGGACAGAATTCATGGAAAGATCGATCATCGAAAAAGCAAAAATTTTTTCAAAAAAAATTGCCTTTCCGGCTTTGTTATTTATTGTCACACAGCTACCTGTTCAGATGTGGGTTATCAATTCAAAATACGCTGGACATAATCTTTTGGAAGGCAAAGCGATTTTTTTATAGGCTCCAAAAATCTTTGGCGACTTATTTGCACAAAAGCAAATTTTAGGGTATTCGTATGTTTTTCCGTTTCTGTACAACCCTTTGGTTTCAATATCGTTTCTAGCTGGCCTGATTTTTCTTTTTGGGCAAAAAAGAAATGCTCTCATATTTGCTTATTCGCTTTTCATATCATATTTTATAGTATTTTCAGCTTATTTTGCATCAGCAATTCCACAAGCACAGGACTATGTTCGTTATTCACACCATCTTGTTTTACCAGTAACATTAATTTCTGCATTTGTGCTTAGCGGTATAAACAAAAGCTTATTCAAACGTGAATTTGCATTTTTATTTGCAATTAGCACATTATTAATTATTACAAGCGGAATACGGTTTAAACCAATGCTTTTTGCAGACTTAAGAACTGACATCCCCCCGATGGAGGCGGAATATTTTAGAGCTGTTGCTAAGACGCCTAACGACTGCACAATTGTAACATCAATGTATCTTGTTCCAGTAAGCGACGCAATACCAAACAATCACAGGAGAACTATAAACATCTGGCTTGCTGATTTCTCAAAGGATCAGATGCTAAAAGAAATTGAGGACTCAAATTGTGTGATATTCTTTGAAGATTGGCTTTGTACTGAGGGGTTTGTAGACTGTAATTTCATACAAGAAATGAAAAAAGAAAAACTGTTCGAATTTTTGCAAGGCAGCGCTTCTGCTTACAGAATAAAATAGTTTTTCATTTTATATGCTCTTATGCAAGTCGCATTGATTCAGCCACCGAAACTCAAAGGCAAGAACATAAATGCAGAGCCACTATTACCACGTTGCACTGGCGTTCCCACAAAAGCGCCTTATTTGTGGCCGCCCATTGGTCTTGCATATGTTGCATCGTACCTTTTACAAGAGCTTAGCATATCATGTCAAATACTTGATGCACAGGCTGAAGATCTCAGCCCAGAAAGAACTGCCAAAGAAGCAGCTCGATTCGATGTTGTTATTTTAAACACAAGCATACCCGCAATATACCGTGACCTTGAAATTTGTGAAATGATAAAGAAATACAGCCCCGAAACTAAAATTGGGCTGATAGGGACATTTGCATCTTTTTTTCATAAAGATCTAGTAAAAAATGAGGCAATTGACTTTGTTGCAAGAGGTGAGCCAGAAAAGCCACTTAGAAATGCTTTGAAATATTTTTCAGGTAAAAGTATGGTGGCTGCAGGCCTAACTATTAAAAAAGACCATAAAATACTTTGCTTCCCAAACGAAAAACCGTTAAAAGACCTTGAAATAATGCCTTTTGCTGCAAGGCAATTGCTTAACTACAACAAATATTATGACATTTTAACAAAAGGTAAAAGGCTTGACTTCTTGATATCTTCTAGGGGCTGTCCTTTTTCCTGCAATTTTTGCTCTTCAAGTGCTTTCTCCAAGAAATATCGCGAAAGAAGTGCTGGAAGTGTGTTAGATGAGTGTTATGAGATAAATGAATTGGGCCATGATGACATTACTTTTTTTGATGACACCTTCACTATAAATAAGAGGCGGCTACTTCAAATTTGTGCGGGGCTTTCCGAGTTAAACATAAACTGGCGTTGCCTTTCCAGGACTGACACTGTTGATAAAGAAATGCTTATTTCGATGTACAATTCTGGTTGCTATCAAATACATTTTGGAGTTGAGTCTGGCTCTCAAGAGATGCTTGAAAATATGAATAAAGGAACCAAAATAGAAGACGTAAAGAAGGTATTCAAAATGTGCAATGATGTTGGAATTGAAACGGTTGCTTTTTTTATAGTTGGTTATCCCGGTGAAACTGAAGAAACGATTGAAAAAACAAAAGAATTGGCAAATGAGCTCGACGCTGACTTTGCTACTTTTAACATATTCACACCACTGCCAGGATCTAAAATATTTTATAGGTTTAGTCATGATGGTTGTTGGGAAAACTATGACTTCTGCTCAAAGTCATTTTGCAAAATTCCCACCCCTGTTCTAAAAAAGGAAGTATCCAAAGCTTACAGATATTTTTATCTTAGACCGGGTTATATTTTTAGAAGGATTAAGAAATCTGGGTTTAAAAGGGTTCTACTTCAGAATATAAAGTTCTGGCTTATGAATGAGGGCATACTATGGGATGTCATTCGAAGGGGCTGATTTAGTTGAACTTCAAAAAATATGCGTGTAACGATGTATGTATAATAGTACCTACGCATAACAGCGAAGACACTATAGAGAAAGTTTTATCCGAAGCCTTAAAGGTCACAAGAAAAATAATCGTGGTAGATAGTTCAACAGATAATACTATTGGAAAAATAAAAAAATTCAGAACAGTGAGAATTTTTAGAGAACTCCCCGGCAAGAGCAACCAAATAAGAAGAGGGTTAAAAGAAGCTTTGACCTTGAATGTTCAGTATATGGCATTTTTAGATGATGATGGAGAAAAAACGGCCAAAGATGTCCCCAAAATGATAAAAAAGCTTCTTGAAGAAGACGCTGACATTTGTATAGGCATAAGGGAAAAAATGAGGTCCACGAGTAGGGCAATACTGAATAAGATCGCAAGATTTTGGATAAATTTTGTTACTGGCTTCAAATTAAAAGATCCCATGTCGGGTGCCATAGTTGGTAAAAAAAGTGCTCTTCAAAATCTTCAGATAACCACTAATGAATACGAAACTGAGGTGGAAATAATTCTCGAAAGTTTTGCGAAGGGGTTTAAAATAACAGAATGTGAAATAACAACACCATCTATACACGAATCAGGCCTAAAACCAAAACATGTTTTGAAGATAAACAACTTTTTTGATCTCTGGATTCTTAAAAAAATCCATAAACTTAAAATCCCCACATGGAAGAAGATTGCCTTATTTTTTTGTTGTTTTTTTGGTCTAATAACAGGTTCTTTTCTACTTTTAGTTGTTTCATCTGCTGAATTTTTTCATTCTTATTTTTTAAATATTAACAAGTAATATGGCTTGGCAAGTTCTTGTAATTCGAGTTTAAAGCCATTTTCAAGAAATATTTTCTTTATTTGTTCTTTTTTAAGGCCATTATGTGAATCGAAGCCCTCTTTACAGCTACTTTCCTTTTTTGTATTTATACGTTCCAACAATAGGAATAAGCCACTCTTCTTTAAAACCCTTTTTGCTTCAAGAACTGCTTTTTTAGGATCTTTGAAATGGCTAAATGAGTTGATAGCTAATAAAACTTCGAAAGAGTCATTTGAGAATGGTAGTTCTTCAGCAACACCACAAATTATTTTTGGCTTTTTCTTATATCCGAATCTTTTTTTCAGTTCTAATAGCTCTGTCTCTTTTGGATCTAACAGATAAAGGCTATTTGCGCCAACTTTTTTTGTCAGCTTTTCTATATAAAAACCATTTCCGCATCCAATATCCAAGGTATTATCGCCAGGTTTTATCTTACTCAAAGCAAGTTCTAACAGCTTGTTAAGTGCCTTTGAATCAGTAAACCCATAACAGCCAAGACAAAATTTGTTGAGAAACTCACACCTCCGACATTTCTGGAACAATTCCAATTTTGGTAACTTACCATCCCACAAACTCAATGGAAAAATGTAGGCTCCCTCAAAATAAAAACCACGCCCAACTGAAAGCGCCAAGCCATTAAAACGGCTTGTTGTTTCTAAATCCGCAACACAGAAAGGCAATTTAAAAAATCTTATTTTTCTATTCTCCATCGCATCTATGCATAGCTTGAGCAACCTTTTGTTTTCTTTTCCTTTTTTCTCGAAAACTTCTCTTACTGTAAAAGCCAAGTGCACAGCAGTGTTTCCACTAAGGGCTTTGATATTCTCTTTGTTAGCCGCTATTTGCTCGCCATCTTTAAAAATTATCGCCATATTATTGCCTTGAATCTACTTTTATTGAAATATTTAAATTTGGGCTCTTAAAATCACTAATAAAACACATTCCTGAGCAGCACCATTGTAAATTTGCTTTTTCCATAAACGCCTCTTCGCAGTTTGCAGTAATCAGACTTCCGGCTTCGTTGCTATGGAGTAAATCATTTGCCTCATATATGTTTAGGCCTTTGGTGACCGGAATCGATACTCTTGCCAGAGTTATGTCTTTCGGTCCAGGGTTATAAAAAGGTATCGCAATCTTTCCCTCAATGCACTGCCATTGCCCATACTCTAAAACACAGCCAAATTTTTTTGCTTCTTCAATACTTTTTGGTCTATTTGCTAAGTCGTTAATTAGCATTATTATTCCAAAGATTAGCAAAAATAAAAGAAAGGCTATTGGAAACGCAAACTCTTTCCTTTTCAAGGCATTTAGCAATATCCTTAACTCCATCATAGCACCTTATTATGGCACTGGCACCAATTCCTCAAAGCCGCGCTTTTCAGCATATTCTTTAAAGATCCCTTCGCAGATCTCATTGTATTTACATCCAAAGCATTGAGGCCCTTTAACTCGGCCATGCTTGGCGCGGTTTTTTTCAACTTCAAGATCCTCAAATTCTGGGCCTATGTGAGTTTCTTTTAGTGAAATTTTTGCTGCGTATTCGCTTATGAAATTTATAGCACCGTACATATAACAAAAAGGCACGTATCTGAAACAACAATGCCTTATGCCCTTTGAAGTACATACACCTATCGTTCTTTGCACAACACCTATTAGCTGTTCAAGCCTTGGAACCATCTCTTCAAAATTTTTGTAAGCGTTGCCTCTTGGATGTGGAAAAATAAACTCCATTCCATTAGCTCCAAGCTTAGCGTTCATTTCAGCAATCTCTGGCAAAAAAGAAACATTCGGCTTTACAATAACTGTGTTTGTACATATGTAGACATCTTCTGATAATGCTCTAAAGTTTTTCATGCCTTTAATAAGCTGGTCAAAAGCACCTTTAACGTTAACAAGATAGTCGTGCAAAGCTGCGTTATGCCCATGTACTGAAAAAACTGCAGAATTCAATCCGGCGTCATAAAGCTTCTTTGCATATTCAGCATTTGAAAGCATCCTTCCATTTGTTGTGATGCTTATGGTTTTAAAACCAAGGTCTTTTGCATAAGAAATTAGCTCAACAAGGTCTTTTCTTATGGTTGGCTCACCACCGAGAAAATCAACAAATTTTGAACCACGCTCTATGGCTGCTTTTAGTTGTTTTTTAGCCTCAATTGTGCTCATCGGTGGCAAATCACGTTTGTTTGCAGCATAGCAAAACCTGCAGTTGTTGTTGCATTTGTAACCAAGAAGCAAGGCAGTTTTTATTTCAGTCATATTTACATTAACTCAAATAATTGTTTTTAATGTATTATGCCTCTACCATACTGAATTTAATTTTTTACCCATGACGTGTCAATATATTAGGTATAAATATCACAAAGTTTGTCCCTAAAAGCACTGTAAGAGCATATCCCAAAACAATGAATATTGCAAATGGCTGGGTGAAATTTATCAACATGTCATCAAAAGGAATCTTCTTTTCTCTGCGAAGCTTTTTTATTTTTTTCACATCATCTTCAGAAAGGCAATCAATACTATGTATTATTTTTCCCCTATCTTCATTGCCAAAGGTAAAAATTCCTGAGTTAAGGAAGCTTACTCTCTCGAAACCATCTCTTTTTTGTAAAATCATCTCCGCTGGACACATCCCAGGCTTAAGTTTCTTTATAGGAACGCTCTTTGTGTAAAGCTTAAATGCCAGGTAGATTATAAAAAAGCGGAAGAAAAGAAAAACCAAGATCAATTTTGTGAAATTAATCATAAAAGCAATTGTGTAAACATTCTTGTAGTCAAGCACAACCCTAAGCACAGCAAGCGCAAAAAAAAGAAGTTCCAACTTTGCACTAAGAATTCGCCTAAAAATTTCATAGGTTAAAAAAAGCAAGATTAACATCACAAAGTAGTCGCTAAAAATTGTTAGCCCAAAAGTGATCAAGCTTAATAGCTTAGAGAGAAACCAAACAAATCCAAGCAAAGCCAGAGCAAGGATTGTTATTCTATATGGCTGGAATGTGAACTTCAACGCATCTTTTATTATCGAAAAACGGCTTTTAGCTATTATGATAAAAAACATAAAGAAGAATATTGGCACAAAGCAATTAACCATAAAGTCAAATGTAATGTTTGGTGATTCATAAAGCCTTTGAGGCAAAAGCAGGAAAAGTACAGAAAAAAGCTTCGCATCGCCAGCAGGCCATATGCCAAAAAGCCAGAGTGAAAAAGCAATTGCAAGAGCGTAGAAAAATGTGAAAACAACTTTCAAATAATCTACCGCGCTAAGAGCTTGATAAAAAATACCGGAAAAGAAAAGCAGAACTATATACTTGTTTGGTATCTTTCCATGCTTAGCATCTTCAAATGATATTACTAGGGAAATGATAATTGCAAAAGCAAATATAAATTCAAACAAGCAAACCCCTACTTGAAAACAACATCTTTTTCAACCCACTTTTTGAAAACAAAGCTATGTTTCCTTGAGAACAAGTACCTTTCAAAAATTCTGCTTATAAGGCCTTGCATTATTTTGCATCTTTCATCAAGAGCAAGCTTTGAAACAATCGTGCCTTGAGTTGCGTAAGTATGCAATGGACATATTCCGCAGTATGGACTCCAAACGCAAGCGTCACAAAGATAGTTCTTTTTTGAGGAAATATCAATCATTGTTGTTAGTGTGTCGTTGTTGAATATATCCTCATACTTTGAAGTAAAAACATTGCCAAGCTTAAACTCTTCAAATAGCTTTCCTTCATCGCAAGTATGTATGTCGCCATTGTATTTGTAAAGAAGTTGTCCTATTCCAGCACCACAAGGGCTCTGAATGTCAGTAAAGTAAGGATCTCTTTCAGTAAGTATTTTTTTGAGGAATATCAAAGCCATTAACTCTGTAAAATGCTGCTTTCTTGTGTTTTTGCTCACAATGTAGTCGAGTGTTTTCTCATAAAATGCCAGGTACTCTTCTGGTGTGTAGCCTATCTTTGCCCAAGAATCAGCAGCAAAACCTATGTTGTTCATAAACCTAAGCCACACACCATCAAAGCCAAGACGCAAGTACTCATCAACGATTTCTTTTCCATAAGGTAAAGAATATCTTGTTATTGTACAAAGCGCATTTAGGTTGAAGTTATACTTCCACTCTTCTTTAATCCTTTTTATCCAATATACAACGTCTTCATAAGTTCCTTTACCGCCAAAATAGCGCCTGTGTTTATCATGAACGTGCTTAGGGCCATCAAGAGACGTTGCGAGGCCCATTACATGTCTTTCTTTAAGGCTTCTTATAATATCTTCATCCATCTTTGTTAGATTTGTTACAATTGAAAAGCCGATCTTCTTTTTCTTTTTCTTTGCAAGTTCTTTTGCATAATCCATTATAAATTCAGTTATTTCAAAGTTTAGAAGGCAGTCGCCTCCCTGAAATTCTATTATCAATATTTTTGAAGGACTCTTAAATATGAAATCAACTACTGCCTTTGCTGTGTCTCTATCCATATCAAAGCCTTTGCCACTTTCAGGCTCTGCTCTTGAATGGCAGTATATGCAACGTTGATTGCACCGAAGCGTAGGCACAATTATGTGAAGCGAAGGTCCTTGAAAAAGAAAAGAGTTTCTTATAGCATAAGCCCTTACTACGTCTTGGACGTTTTTTTCGGTTAGCACCACGCCTTTTTTTTCAAGTTCATTAAAGAGCTTTTTATCTTTGCTTAATTGCTGTAATCTTAACAGATCATACTGCTTTTTATTTAACAGTGTCCATGCACCATGCTCCGTGGTTATTAAGTAGGCATCTTCTTTGAGCCTTTTCACATTGTAAAAATTAAGCACGTAACTAGAGTCAAAATCTACTTCACTATTTATCATAGGCTTGGTCATATTAGAGAATTGTAGACAATCTCTTTTAAAACAATTAACTCTTACTTTACTAATTTTTGTCCAAGTATTTCCCCCGGGTTTTTAATTTTTGGCCCATCAACAGGCACAAACTCATCCCAGCCAAACTTTTCAGGATATTCTTTCCAAGGCCCTTCACAGATAAGGTCATAGCGGCATTCTTTGCATCTTGGCCCTTTAAGTTTGCCAGTTTCTCTCCTAAGCTTATCAAAATCTTCCACTATGCCTTCAGCATCCATTATCTCTGCTGGTGGCATATATAGCTCAGAGCAATACTTTTCATAGCCACGCATGAAACAGTAGGGATATGCTTCAACCATAACTTTTATGCCTGCATTTATGCCGATGTCCAAAGCTTTATGCAAGTAAGGCATAACTTCGCTTTTCTTCGGCAATAGCGTATCAATGTTCTTTTTTGCATTGCCAACACAGTGGATAAAAGCAAACTGATATTGATCTACGTTGAGGTCAACAAAAAGCTTTGCTGTTTCAGGAAGAAGCTTATAGTTTATTTTATTTATTACCGAGTTCATTATAACATATTGGCCAAGTTCTTTTAGATTTTTTATGCCTTTAATTGCTTGGCCAAAAGCGCCAGGTGACTGCACCAAATAATCATGAACCTCTGCATTAGGCCCATGGACAGCTGGCGCAAAATCCGTTATGCCTGCTTTAATAAGCTTCTTGCAGAATTCTTTGTAGTAAAGCATCCTTGCGTTTGTCTGGAGCTGTATGAATTCATAACCAAGGTCTTTTGCATATGAGATTATTTCAAGGATGTCGGGCCTTACAGTTGGCTCTCCGCCTGTGAGCACAACTTCATTAGCACCATGCTCACGGCCTTTTTCAAGAAGTTTTTTTACCTCAGCGGTGCTTAAGTCGCCAAGACCTCTGCGATGTGCTTGTGGGCAACTGAGGCAATTATTGTTACATTTAAACCCTAACTTTAAGTCAAGGCGCTTTATGAGCATATAAGAAATGCGCTTGGAAAGTTTTAATAAAAGTAACAAAAGTAATATTTGCTAAAATGTTGCTAATATTGATCATTCACTTATTTTCATCATTTCTGTAAACCGGTTCCAATCTTACTCCTTGATAAGCCGTTTTCCTTAGTTATACTAACAAACAATTGTAATGTTCGACTAAATGTAAACTTGTTATACTTGAAAGATTATCTATACAAATTGTTTTAATCTACCCTTAGAGCAAAAATTCTAGCATTTCTTATGTAAGCAGTATAACTGGTACTGTAAGATCTATACTGAATTGCTATGGTATTAGCCCCTGTCGTAGTAATTGGAACAACCCAAGATAGAGCACTTGAGTATGTGCTTGCAATACTTACTGTCGGTCTCAGCTCACCACCCAAGGTTGTTGAAGTTGTTGTGTTATATAGTCTAACATATGGGAAGTAGGTTGTTGTTGTGCTACTTCCAGTAACCTCACACGATGCTATTACAATATAAGTTCCTGCGGTAGGCAGATCTAAAGAAACCTTTGTTGCGTATGTGGTAGAAGTCGTTGAGCTTTGGCTGTCACTCGAAGCATAAAGTGTTGCACCCTTTAGGCCACCATTTATTATTTGAAGGTCCCCATTTATATCTAACTGTTCCTGTGGGTTTGTAGTGTTTATTCCAATTTTGCCACTCATGCCTACTGTGGTTATGGCTTTTCCTCCGACAGCAAGCTGGAAAAGAGTGTTGCTCAAAATATAACCAGCGCTTGGTAAAGCACCTGTGTACTTGTTACTACCACCACCAGAAACACCAATCACTCCAACCTCTAGGGGGTATGTACCTAATTGACTAAACATAAGCATGGGGACATTGTCATAACTGCCGGCTTCTATAATAAGGTTTGTATCAACGTCATTATAAACATGAAGTTTTGCTTTTGGATTAGTTACTCCAATGCCGATGTTGCCACCAGTAGCAACATAAAATCTATGTTGAGATGCGGAAGGTTCATAAATAGAAGCACCGCCGGCATAGCCTCCAAAATACCACTGTTTATTACTTGCATCGGTTTCTACTGTTTGAAAATATGGGGTGTCACCGGCGATTATAATATCGCCAGTTGTTTTAAGTGTTGTACCCATATTAGTCGACCCCACGACGACGCTGCCATCTGTTATTCGCATTACTTCATTGTTATCTTCTATGAAGACAACATAACCATCGCCAGAGTCAACAACTTCAACTTTAGAGTCGCCTGCTGATATTACTGAGCCGCCGCCTGCACTAATACAATTAACCCAAGCACCATTTTCGTAACATCTGAATTTGTTTGTGCTTGAGTCATAGTAAATGACTCCATTAGCACCTGTTGGTGCAGTGCTTGGCATGAGGCGCATGGGGCCATTTACATCTAGTTTATAAGAAGGTGTTGATGTTCCAATGCCGATGTTGCCTGTATTTGTGATGTAAAGTCTGTTTGTATTGTTAGTTCTCAAAATTAAGTCATAATTATCCAAGGTTCCAATAAACGCATTAGCACCAGCCAGAATGCCAATACTTCCCGCAACTGTTAGTTTTTGTGATGGTGTTATCAATCCTATGCCAACATTTCCACCACTCGGATTTAAGATAAGATTTCTGCCGGCTACCCCTGCTTCGACTGCATTAATCCAACCAAAATTATTGGTTGTATCATAACCCATGTGTAGCCTATAGTTTGGATTTGTGCTGCCACTAATGCGAAACACCCCAGAACTGCTATCCTGCCAAATTCCATCTGCCTGAATATGCAATTTTGTCCCGGGTGTTGATGTTCCAATGCCAACATTACCTTGGTTGTAATAAATGTTGTTGCCTGATGTTATCCACTGTGAAGGGCTTACATTTGCATCTATTGCATAAAAAGCATAACTTGAGTTTGTTAGCTTCAAGCGTGGCGTCATTTCTGCTTCATTGTTGACTCTTATTGCAAGCCAATATTGTGTATTGAAAGGCAATGTTATTGGGTTGCTTTCGCCAAGGATCACGCTAAAATAGCCCCTATCCACTGGCACGTTATAATGCTGCTCGCTCCAAAGCGCGGTGCCTCCGGAAGCAACATTGTAGATATAGAAAGTCATGTTATAGTCGCCATGCGCAAGCACAGTGCCATCTTTAAGGCGCCCTTGCACTGTTAGCAATCTTGGCACAGTGCCAAAAGCAGTGGCACATAAGAGAACAAGAACGAACAAAAAGATTGCTTTGCCAAACGAATTTGACTTTTTTACCATGCTGACACTCTCAATTAAACTGTTTATTTCTATAATATACTTCTATATTAATATTTTTTTCGCTAACTGCTACTTTCAGCACCATAATAGAAGATTTGCTCATTGTTTACATCAAAGTAATAGCCAGGTCCAAGAAGCCTGTAGTCATCAAGCATATAAATTCCATCTTTAAATACAACACCAAGCTTAGGCCAATGCTCAGAGAAAAGCTTATATTCTGCTGTGTCTCCAAAGACAAGCGCTGCAGGAAGATATCCAATGCTGTAGTTTTTCATAAGTGCTCTTGCTTCATTTGAATTAATATCATACACAAGTACGTTCTTGAAGCTTAGCCCAAGGTTTCCTCTAAGAAAGGCAAGCATTTCCTTTGCTCCTTGGCAAGCCCAACAGCTGCTATGCTCTATTATAGTGACATTTAAGAGCCCTTTTATCTCCCCACTTTTAAGATCTTTATATGGCGGAAATTTCTCTCTAATAACAAAAGAGCCATCATGGCTAAAGGTGCCATATGCACTGAAATCACCAATGTTATAGTCGCTTATTTCCTTCGAAAATACCAATGCAGGAACAAATTCAATGTAATGCTTTTTTGCTAATTCTTTGCCTTCATCAGTGTTTACATCTACGCGTCTAAAATCAACAACATTCATGCCAGAGCCAGCGGTTATTGCAGAAAGTAGCGCAATTGGCTCAACACATTCTTGGCATGAGCCATCTATAAGCTCAATTATCTTCACTGCGCCAATAAAGCGCCCAGAAGTTAAATCATAATAAACAGGAATGTTGTTGTCGAAAACTAAGGTATCATTTAAAATTCTTCCAAAAGAAGACCAATTTCTAAAAACCTCAATGTCCTTGAAATTACCTCTAACTACAATTGTTGGGAGTGTTTTTAGTGAATATTTTTCAATTATTTTTTTTGCCTCCTCACTTGGATAATAAATAGTTTTTTCATCAATGAGTAGATTCATATCCTTTAGCTGGATTTTAAAGTAATCAAAATTAAGACAACCTTTGCAATCGTGCAATGTTATTTCAATAATTTCAATTTGACTTTCTTTTTCGTGAGTATCTGTTGTTGTTATATCAGTACTAGCGGCCTTTTTTTCTAAAGGCTTTTCCAATAAAATAAGCCCCAATAAGTTAGCAGTACATAGTAGCAAAAAAAGTGCTGCAAAAATGACAAAAGAAAGCAGTAAAAGTACTTTTTTTTCAAATTTTAATTTAAAATTCATCACCAATCACGGATATTAACCTTTGCAAAAAAATAATTATTGCATCATTTTAAATATTTTTTCCGCTAAAATCCAAGTATGTCAGTACTTGATTTTAGCAAGCCAGTTAGCTTTAGCATAGTAAATGCGATGCTTGAAAGCAAGGAGTTTACTCAGCTTGCCTTAAGTCAAAACTTAAAGGTTTCCTTAGGACAGGTTAACAAGATTGTGAAATATTTTCAGCAAAAAGGTTACATTGAAAAGGGCAAAAATTCATATCATCTTGTTGATCCTCTTGCAATTATCAGTGAGATAGCCATTCATAGAAACATGGAAAGCCTTCTAATAGCAAGGTTCAGTCTATCGCTCAACAATGATGCTGTTTTTGAGATTCTAAGGGCAAAGGCTATATTTTGCCTTGACAGTGCATTAAGCCATTATTTTGATAACATAAAAACAAAAAGAGTTTGTGCTTACCTTACTGAAAATGATACAAATCTAATTGAAAAACTTTCGGCGCTGCCAGGGGACAAAACACACCTTTATCTTTACTCGATAGATTTAACTGTGAATGCTGTTTTGGAGAACAATACAAGGTACACAGACAAAGTAAGAACTGCTATAGATCTTGTGTGTGACAATTGCACTTTTGCTGCAAGCAGATTATTCCAAGAATTGTGGGGACAAAAAGTAATGTGATTTTGTGTGCAAAGTTTGTTAAATGCATTTTAAAAGATTTGGCCACAACATCAGGATAAGCTTTTTTAACTAAGAAGAAGTA
>JAWANJ010000007.1:27445-30259 GCA_038895395.1 Candidatus Iainarchaeum sp. | reverse complement strand
TTTGCTGTTTCAGTAAAAGCAAATTCAATACTCGTGTTTAGGCTTATATAGTTCGCCATCTCCAAGAGTGCTTGTAGCATTTCTTCCTTTTGCTGTATTATGCCCTGTGTGTAGTAAATGCCTGCACCATAAAGGTAAGCAGATATTGCCAAAAGAAAAGCTGTAAAAAGAAAACAATAGCTAAGCAATGTGAAGAGCCACATATTTGTCACAGCGTTGAGGATTAGGAATGTAAAGCCGATAAATGTGGGTATAATAAACCAAATAAAAATTCCAGAAATAAACTCAACTGAATCGTAAGGAAATTCCACCTGTTTAAATTTTTTGTCGAGCGAAGGAACTTTTGGAAATATTTTTATTTTCTTTCCGGTGTTATAAACAAAGTCGAAGTACATCACATACCAGCCTATTTTGTTGCTTTATTTCCATAACAGTTGTAACCTTTTCTCATATTCTTCCTTAAATTTCTTCTCGTTTTCCTCGCTTTGGAGAGGTTTTATCTTTTCAAAGGCTTCTGCAAACCACCTATTTGCTTTAAGTACATATGGTCCTTCTAGTTTTTCTTTAAATATTGACAGTGTTTCTACAAATCTTTGTTTTGCCCAAGCTCTAAGTGCGATATCACGCCAGACTTTATCAAAAGAGTCATATTCTGTGCTAGTTTCCATTATGTTTTGTATTGTGACTGAATTACCCTTAAGCAAGGCTTGGGTTGGCACAAGGGCATCTTGCTTTTTGTCATAAGTCATTAGGGTTCTAAAAGCGGGTTCATCTTCCCAGTCTTTTAAAACTTCTACTACTTGAGTAACGCGTCTTACGTGATAGAGGCCAGTTGGTGACTTTATCTGTTTTATTATTATAATAAGATCTGTAACCTTAAAGGATCCCCTTGGAACACCGAGGTCATTGACTACACGATCAAATACACCATAAGGGTTGTCTGCGTGAATAGTTCCTGCAACAGTATTTGCCATTGCACCAACACGCATAGCTTCATACAAAACCCTTGCTTCTTGAGAACGCACCTCACCTATTATTAAACAGGAGTTTCCAAGCCTTAAGCATGTTCTTAAGCCTTTTTCAAATGGGATTTCTAGACCTTCGGGTGATAAAGCAGATCTAACCTTGAAAGACAAAATATCATAGCCGTATTCCCTATAAAAATTCACTGGCAACTCTTGCGTATCTTCAATTGTTATTATTCTGTATTTTGGCAAAATTTCTAAGATGCAGGCTCCCAACAACGATGTTTTACCTGAACCTCTTGGCCCTGCAGTCAAGAATGTTCTGCCATGAGCTATCATAAAAGACATTAGGCCAGCAAAAAGCGGACTTATTGTCTTGTTATATATGAAAAGAGGTAATGTCCAAGGTTTTTCCCTATGCCTTCTTATCGAGTAACCTATACCATGAATTGAAAATGGTGGAACTACCGCAGCTACTCTTGCCCTTTGGTTTTCAACAATTAATTCAGCGTCTAGCTGCGGTTGAGCTTTATTAAGTGGCCTTCCAGAATTTATTTTTAAATATGTTGAAAGATAGTTTAGGAAGTCCAGTGAAGGATAAAGGTTTGTTCTACATTCATCAAAATCGTCATGCACAATTCTAAATGGGCTTTGAAATTCTGGTGGGTTTATGTTTATCTCCTGAACTTTTGAGTCGGATAAAAGGTAATCAAGAATTCCGTGCTGTTTTATCCATCTTACAAGCAAAGGATCTTTTAGCTCTTTGCTCTCATATTCTTTGTAAAGGTTAAGCAATTGATCCATCGTTGGCTCTAGATGTGGGATTGTTATTGCATATGTTGGTTCAAGGTTTTCTTCTTCTTGCACTATTTTTACATTAGCATCTTTTATCTTATAGGATTTGAGAACCTTTCCACGTACTGGCTTTATCAAACAGTCAACAAAAAAAGGATAAATCACATAGGATTTTTCTTTTAGATAGTGCTGTTTTGTAAATATTTTATTTTTATATACTATTAGATCTAGATCGGCTGTTGGTTTTATACAGCGCTCACACATTGGTAGCTCAATATCGCCCAGACCAATACAATTGCTGCAGTCCCTAATCACATACTTCATTAGGTGACACCCTTTTCAGCAAACTCTTGGTCATAATAGTCGATGTATCTTTTTGCACGTTCTAGGCGGTCTTTTAGAACTATATCAACCGTTGCACCCACTATTTCTTCTAATTTCCTAATACGCTCGTTCATGTTTTCAAGATCATGCATTATAGAACCAAATATATCGGGTGTTCTTATAGAAATGAGCCCACCAAGAGCTTGCTCAACTTTAAGTATTTGCTCTCTTACAGCTATATATCTTTGTAAGAGTTCGCCTGACAGGGCCCGCTTCTTTGACTCTGCTATTGCTGTTTCAAGTTCTTCAATTGATGTAGAAATTAAGTTTGATTTTGATGCAAGAATCTCGGCTCTTTTACTAAGTTCGTTAACTTTGGATTCAATCTCATAAGATGATGACATAGCACCGGAGAGCATAGCCGCTTTTAGTCTTTCCAACCTACTACGCTGCATTGTAATCTGGGCGCTTATATATCGATATTTTTCAAATATAAGAGGATCTCCTTCAAATTTTATGTAATCAAAGTCACCGATATTTGGATTATAAAATTTAACCTTTTGTTTTTCAGCCATTGTATACCACTATTTGCTAAATATTGTTTTCATTTTTTCAGCTATACCCATCTTTGGCTGTTGCTGTTGTAGTGGTGGTTGTGGAAACTGAGTTAACTGCTGTTGATACTGCAAAGGGTACTTAACCAATTCTGCTTCAGAAATTTTGCTTGACT